>RFXE01000082.1 GCA_009921785.1 Alphaproteobacteria bacterium | reverse complement strand
ATCAGGCCCCAAGACACCAAGCGAGCACAGACTTCTGCGCATGAAGGCGGTTCTCCGCCTCGTCGAACACAACGCTCTGCGGACCATCCATCACATCATCGGTCACTTCTTCGCCGCGATGCGCGGGAAGGCAATGCATGAAAAGTGCTTTCGAAGATGCACGCGCCATCAAAGCTGAATTGACTTGATAGGGTGCGAGTAAATTGTGGCGACGGCCGGCATCTTCATCGCCCATCGAAACCCAGCAATCGGTTACGATACAATCGGCATCTTCAGCAGCGTCTTGCGGGCTGCGCGTAACCGTTACACGCGCACCTTCATTCCGCGCCCAGGCAATTAATTCCGCTGAAGGCGACAAATCTTCAGGCGCGGCAATCACAAGCTGGAAATCAAAACGCGCGGCAGCATGAACCCATGAGGCGAGAACATTATTCGCGTCCCCCATCCATGCCACTTTCTTTCCCTTGATGGAGCCACGATGCTCTTCATAGGTCAGAATATCAGCCATCACCTGGCAGGGATGTGATAATTTTGTTAGCCCATTGATCACGGGTACGGTTGCATATTCAGCAAGTTCCCGCACTTTGGCGTGATCGAGCATGCGCACCATGATGGCATCAACATAACGTGAAAGAACGCGTGCGGTATCAGCAATCGTTTCACCACGACCAAGCTGCATTTCTGCACCGGTCAACATGAGCGTTTCGCCGCCAAGCTCACGCATACCCACATCAAATGACACACGTGTACGAGTTGAAGGGCGATCGAAAATCATTGCCAGCACTTTGCCTTTGAGCGGCTTTGGCGCGTTGACTTTATCTTTGTTGCGCACGGTCTTGATGGCATGCGCTTGATCGATCAAACCCCGCAAGGCGTCAGATGAAAAATCACTCAGATCGAGAAAATGTCTTACAGTCATGATGCGGCCGCGCTCCCTGTCGCGGAGAGACCCAAATCAGCTTCGATGCGAGAACAGGCCGCATCGAGACGTTGAATGGCTTCATCGATAATTGTCTCATCGATGATCAAAGGCGGTAAAAGGCGAACGACATTATCGCCTGCGCCCACCGTCAACATATGCTCTTGGAAAAGCGCCTTGGTAACGTCGGTATTCGGTTGCGCGGCTTTCAAGCCAACGAGCAACCCTTCACCGCGTAGCTCTGCAATCACGCGCGGATGGCGATCCTTCAGTGCGGCGAGTTTTTGTTTGAACAACAAACCCATTTTGCGCACATGATCGAGAAAGCCGGGCGCAAGCACGACATCAAGCACGGCATTGCCGACCGCCATTGCAAGCGGATTGCCGCCGAAAGTTGTGCCATGCGAACCCGCTGTCATGCCCTTGCCGGCTTCAAGCGTCGCAAGGCATGCGCCAACAGGGAAACCGCCGCCCAAACCCTTTGCAAGCGCCATGATATCCGGCGCAATACCCGACTGTTGATGCGCGAAGAGATGACCCGTGCGGCCCACGCCACATTGCACTTCGTCAAAGATCAACAAGAGGCCGTGACGGTCGCATAATTCGCGCAAGCCCTTGAGGCATTGCGAAGGCACAACCCGAACACCACCTTCGCCTTGAATCGGTTCAATCAGAATGGCTGCGGTTTCAGGCGTAATCGCATTTTCAATGGCTTTATGGTCAGCGAAAGCGACTTGATCAAAGCCCTCTACTTTCGGACCGAAACCATCGAGATATTTCTTCTGGCCACCCGCGGCGAGTGTCGCAAGCGTGCGGCCATGAAAGGCGCCTTCAAAAGTGATGATGCGAAATTTTTCAGGATGCCCATTGGCTGAGTGATATTTGCGCGCCATTTTGATGGCGCATTCAAGAGCTTCAGCACCGGAATTAGTAAAGAATACCGTATCGGCAAAGCTGTTCTCGACAAGGCGATGCGCGAGCCGCTCACCTTCCGGAATCTGATAGAGATTTGAAACATGCCATAGTTTTGCTGCTTGTGCTTGCAACGCCGCAACAAGATGCGGATGTGCGTGGCCTAAGGCATTGACAGCAATCCCGGATCCGAAATCGAGATAGCGGTCACCCTTCTGATCAAACAGCCAAACGCCCTCGCCACGATCAAAAGCAATATCGAGACGCGCAAAAGTCGGCAGTAGCGCAGAAGTGGATGATTGTGCCACAGAACTGGGTCCGGACATGGACACGGCTCCCAAAAAGACATGAAAAAAATAAAAATGGCCGCCCCGAGGGACGGCTCATCGTGGTTCAACTTATAGCACGGAGAGCCAGAGCACTGTCAATTGAAGAGGCTTAGGCCACCTTCTTGGTCAGAAAGTCGGACGATCAATACTTATCCACTGCTCAACGCTGGGGAAAACTGATTCGGCGACTCGTCAACGGACTCAGCGACTCTTGCGACAGAGTCAACGCATATTGTAGGTTTTCGCCACATCAAGCGCGATATCTGGTGGCGTTAGAGTTCGTTTGGTCTGCTGCGTGTGCGTGTTGTGAAGCAGATCGAGAATGCGCCTTCGGTCGGGTTTGTCAGTTCTTTATGTGAGGAAATCAATGTCCTGGACCGACGAACGGGTTGAGTTACTCCGCAAGCTTTGGAACCAGGGCCTGAGTGCCAGCCAAATTGCGACCGAACTCGCCAATGGCATCACGCGCAATGCAGTGATTGGCAAAGTGCATCGCCTCGGACTCTCAGGGCGGGCCAAAGCGCCCTCCTCGCAGGTCTCGCGTCCACGTAAAGTCACCCGCGCGCCGAGCCATCCACTCACCCACTCCGCCAACCGCGCAGGCCTAGGCGCTTATTCGTCCGCCGCGGCCGGCCAAGCCGCAATTCGCGGCAACCTCGCTTTGAGCCCGTCGCCCGTTGTCGCCGAGGCGGTCGCGCCGGTGGTGGCCTATGATCCTGAGCCCTTTACGGATGTCGTTGTGCCAATGTCGGAGCGGATCACGATTATGGAGTTGCGTGAATCGACTTGTCGCTGGCCTTTTGGTGATCCGTCATCGGCAGAGTTCCGCTTCTGCGGAGCAGAGTCGCCAATTGGAACGCCTTACTGTGCATTCCATTCGCGGATTGCCTATCAGCCTTCAAGCGACCGTCGCAAAAAAGCGTGAAAAGGAACGGGGCGCTGAGCGCCCCGTAATGCAGGCTCTAAGCTTTGCGGCCGAAATTTTCGTCAAAAGAATAGCCTGCACCGCGAATAGTCCGCACCGGATCCCGCTCGCGTGGCTTGTTGATGGCTTTGCGTAGCCGTCCGACATGAACATCGACCGTGCGTTCGTCGATTTCCGAATCCATACTCCAGACGTGATCAAGAAGCTGGGCGCGCGAGAAGACACGCCCGGGCCGCTCCATCAAAAATTCCAAAAGGCGAAATTCGGTGGGACCCAAATGTAATTCACGACCACCGCGTCGTACGCGATGGCTCGAGCGATCAAGATGAAGATCCCCCGCTTCCAAAGATGAGGCGACGCGATTGGGTGACACGCGCCGCAACAACGCGCCCACACGCGCCAAGAGCTCCGGCACTGAAAAGGGTTTGACGACATAATCATCAGCACCCGTTGCAAGACCACGCACACGCTCGTCTTCCTCGCCGCGCGCGGTAAGCAAAATGATCGGTAGGTTTTTCGTGTCGGATCGCTGCCGCAAGCGGCGGCATAATTCAATGCCAGAGAGGCCAGGCAACATCCAATCAAGCAAGACGAGATCCGGAATATGCTCCTTGAGCATCAATTCCGCATCATCACCGCGCATAGCGGATTCAACCGCATAGCCTTCGGATTCAAGATTATAACGCAACAAAAGTGAAAGCGGCTCTTCGTCTTCAACAATCAGAATGCGCGGACTCGTTGTCATTTACCTATTCCGAATTCGGCGACAGGGAATCAACCCAAACTCAAAGGTTCGTAAGCACCCGAAACACGCGGACGATCGGCAGTGATCGCTTCGCCTTTGACGAGGTAATGAATCGTCTCAGCGATATTTGTCGCATGATCGCCGATACGTTCGATATTTTTGGCAGAGAACAGAAGATGCGTGCAGAAACCAATATTGCGCGGATCTTCCATCATATAGGTCAGCAATTCGCGAAATAGCGAGTTATAGAGCTGATCGATTTCTTCATCATGCTGCCATACATCAAGCGCGGCATTTAAATCGCGTTGCGCATAGGCACCAAGAACGCGATGAAGACGCTCAAGAGCAAGATCGCTGATGTGAACCACGCCGCCGACAATTTTTTGAGGTGCAAATTGACCATCCATAGCGACAACACGCTTACCGACATTCTTCGCAAGATCACCAATGCGTTCAATATCGGACGCAATGCGGATAGCTGAAACAAGGGCACGAAGATCAATCGCCATCGGTTGACGGCGGGCAATTGTTAGCACGGCCTTTTCTTCGATCTCGCGCTCAAGCGCATCGAGCTTTGGATCAGTTGCTATAACACGCTGCGCGAGCTCGGTATCGCCTTTCACCAAAGCATCAATCGCATTGGTGAGCATGGTTTCGGCTATGCCACCCATTTCAGAGATCTTGCGGCCGATCTCCATCAATTCATCGTCATAGGCGCGTACGGTATGATCGACCATGGCTTATCTCCAATTCTTTAATCTATCGTCAGCCGAAGCGGCCGGTAATGTAATCTTGGGTTCGCGAATCACGCGGTGCAGTAAATATTTTAGATGTCTCGTCAAATTCAACCAATTCACCAAGATACATAAAAGCTGTATGTTCGGATACGCGCGCCGCCTGCTGCATATTATGGGTCACAATGGCAATGGTGTAGTCATGCTTCAATTCATCGATCAATTCTTCGATCTTTGCCGTCGAAATTGGATCAAGCGCTGAACAGGGCTCATCAAAAAGAATGACTTCCGGCTTGATAGCAACCGTGCGCGCAATACATAGGCGCTGCTGCTGACCACCTGAGAGGCTTAATCCATTTGCGTTGAGCTTATCTTTGACTTCGGTCCACAAAGCAGCGCGTTTCAGCGCGTCTTCAACACGCCCATCTAATTCTGATTTTGAAAGCGTCTCATAAAGCTTAAGACCAAACGCGATATTGTCATAAATCGTCATGGGAAACGGTGTCGGCTTCTGAAACACCATACCAATACGGGCGCGTAACAAATTGAGATCCACGGATGGATCGAGAATATTACGGCCATCGAACAGCACTTGGCCTTCGGCGTGCTGATTGGGATAGAGATCATACATGCGATTTAAAACGCGAAGCAGCGTCGATTTTCCGCAACCCGACGGCCCAATGAAGGCGGTCACTTTATTCGCGTAAAGGGGGATATTGATCCCTTTCAGGGCGAGCGCATTCCCGTAAAAAAACTTCAAATCGCGGATGGAGATTTTCTCGTTCATGGCCCTGCTTGTCCTGAAAAGTTTTTCAGATATCCGTGTTCATTATGACTGCTTTTTCGTGCCGCCCAAGATACGCGCAACAATATTCAATCCCAGAACGGCGAGTGTTACGATCAACGCGCCCGTCCAAGCCAATTGTTTCATATTGGCATCCGGCGTGTTGATGAAACTGTTGATCGTCGTAGGCAAACTTGCGATGGGCTTCATAAGGCTCGCGCTCCAGAAGTTGTTGGAGAACGCAGTAAAGAGCAGCGGCGCGGTTTCGCCAGCGATACGGGCAACACCCAAAAGTACGCCCGTTAGAATACCAGTGCGCGCGGCCCGATAGGCGACATGCCACACTACATGTGCGCGCGGCAGGCCCATTGCTGACGCCGCTTCACGCAGAGTATTTGGCACCAACAACAACATGTCTTCGGTTGTTCTCACAACAACCGGAATGACAATCACCGCCAACGCCAAGGCTCCGGCAAGCGCGGAGAAATTTCTCATCGGCACAACAACGATGCCATAGATAAAAAGCCCGATGATGATTGAAGGCGCGGAGAGCAAAATATCATTGATGAAGCGAATTGTCGGTGTCGTTTTCGAATAGCGTCCATATTCGGCAAGATATGTTCCCGCCAGAATGCCGATGGGCGCGCCTATACCCACGCCAAGCACCGTCATCATAAGGGTTCCGAAAATGGAGTTTAACAAGCCGCCGCCTGTTTCGCCCGGCGGCGGGGTCATCTCTGTAAAGACCTCAAGAGACAGATGCGGCAAACCATTCATGAGCAGGGAGAAGAGAATGAGGAAGAGCCACAAAATTCCGATCGTGGTTGCAAGAAGACACAAGGTCATCGCGGTCAAATTGGAGCGGCGGCGGCTTTCATAAAGCGACATGTTATGCCCCCGCCCGTTTTTCTAGACGCATCAACATGAGACGCGCGGCTGCCAGAACGAAGAAAGTAAGAATAAACAAGAGGAGACCAAGATACATCAAAGCCGAACGGTGCAAATCGGCACTTTCTGCAAATTCGCTAGCAATAGCCGCCGAAATTGTTGTGCCCGGCGAGAAGATTGAGCCATCAATTTTGAAACTGTTACCAATGATAAAGGTCACCGCCATGGTTTCACCCAAGGCGCGGCCCAATGCCAACATCACGCCGCCCACAAGACCCACGCGGGTAAAGGGAATAACAACATTGGTAACAACTTCCCATGTTGTGCAGCCAATGCCGTAAGCGGATTCTTTTAAAACGGGCGGTACAGTGCTGAACACATCAACCGCAATCGCGGTGATAAATGGCAAGATCATAATCGCGAGTACGAGTGAGGCATTAAAGAGACTGATATTCGAAATCATTTCGGCGCCGAAAATGATATTCAGAACCGGAATATCCTGTACGGCCCACACAATCACAGGCTCGACATATTGAGCGAGAAAAGGACCGAGAACAAAAAAGCCCCACATTCCATAAATAATCGATGGAATGCCGGCCAAAAGCTCAACGGCGACACGAATAGGACGGCGCAAGGGGATCGGGCAAAGTTCGGTCAGAAAGATTGCTACGCCAAGACCAAAAGGCACGGCGATCAGCATCGCAATAAAAGACGTAAGCAATGTGCCATAGATCGGCGCGAGCGCGCCAAGGATTGGCTCGTCGAGCTGCGGCGCCCATCGCCGCGTTACCAAAAACTCCAGACCGAAAGTTTTAATTGCAGGCCATGCGCCCATGATGAGCGACAACATAATCCCGGCAAGCAGGATAAAAACGCCATAAGCGCAAATTCTCGTGACGAAATGGAAGCTGCGGTCACCAAGCGCCATTCTTGCGAGAATTTTTGAACGCGCAGTGCTCATTTGACCAGCATGATCAAGAGAAGGAATGGCATCTAACATATTCGGCCCCCTGATCCCTGCCTGTCGTTAAAAATCGGAACACTTTTGATGCCCGCTTGTTTTGATATGATCAGGGCGCTTTGTGAAGCGCCCTGATCTTTTATTCTGTCAGATCATCACAATTGGATGACATAGGAACGGTCGCTGAGCTGGTTTGATTGTTTCAGCTCAGCTGTGTGTTCAGCTTACTTGGCGATCTTTGACCAAACCGACGACTTGACCTTTGAGACAA
>RFXE01000081.1 GCA_009921785.1 Alphaproteobacteria bacterium | reverse complement strand
ATTCTCTCATTTTTACCTTTGATACAAGAAGACTGAGAGTCATTCACTCGTCGAAGTCGTTCATCGCAATACCGATGGCACCGCCCATCATTGCGCTCGTGAACATGCTGGATCCGGCAAGGCGTTGTTCGTCCGTTTGAACCAGAAGTCGCACAAGTTCTTGCAGATCTCCCAGCCACGATCCATCTTGAACAAGAGTCACCGCTTCCTGATCGGTCCACACCCGGTAGCGCGGACCTCGAGAACTTTCAATGACTTCTGCCTTTGTTTTGAGAACACAGTCAAAACCTGAGAAGACCAATAGGTTACCCACCTCATTATTGTTGCCCTCTGGAGACAACGGCATGGCCACATCACTCAGTATTAATTTCAGTTTGGTCTCACCATAGCCGATATCAATCGCCTTCTGGCATTCCTTGAAACCGTAAACGGCATTATCTTTCTGGGCAATCGTGGCGAGATCCGTGATCAATAGAAAGATGCCTTCTTTGTGATCAACAAAGTCTGGACACTCCAACAGATATTCACAGACCGATTTGAAATTCTTGGCCTTAAGAAGGTCGTTCTCAGGTATACCCTCGCGTGGATCAGGATCAGATTTTAAGGAAAAATTGAGCAAGAGATAAACGATCAATCCGATAATAATGACCGCAGCAGCCAGCAATACAAGCTTCATCAACATGAAAAACCTCCTGTTTGTGGTCTATCATTGTCAGATAACGATCTTAATCTAATTAAACGATAGTTCATATGTTAAAGATATAAAAACGCTAGGACGGCCTGAGATTAGAGCTATGCGTCAATTTTTGATAATGTAAAAAAATAGATATCCTGGATTATGACGCGCCAGCCCAGTAATGCTGATATTTAGAGCAAAACTTCTTTGATATCGGGTAATTTTGAACATTTCTTAAGCCGACTTTACCGGTCTATTTTGTATTTCTTTTGCTTCATCAATATGGGGCATTCTAGGACCAGTAGTTTTCGTTTGCTCTTTAGATTTTAGCGCGCCATTAATATGGCTTCCCTGTTCAATCGATATCGTTTCGTAAACAAGATCTCCAAAGATTCGTGCCTCCGACGAAATAACAATTGAATTAGCATGAATATTCCCGTTCAACGTTCCATGAATGACAGCAGTATTGGCCGTAATGTTACCTGACATTGTTGAGCCCGCTTCTAGCGTGAAATTCAAGGCAGAAACATTTCCCCTTATTCGCCCCTCAATCGTGCAATTTCCTTTGGTTGTTAGATCGCCATTAAACTCGGCGGCTGTTCCAATAATTGTTTGATCAATAACTTCATTTACAATTTGAGTATTTCCTGAGACAGCTTGTTTGACTACATGTTCCAAAATAGCTTCGGGAGTAAGCTCATGCTTCGGTATTTGAATTTGATGAGCTGTTATATCATTCTGTTTGAGAATGTTTTTTGCTTCAACTTTTTCGGACTTTTTTGGCTTTTTGCCAAACCAACTCATTCAATTTCCTCCGATTTGTGTTTGGATAGATTAACAAATGGATTACAAAAAAATGCGCTTTATATCTGCTTGAAAGACACCGAAATTGGATTCAATTACTTATATGAAATGTTATCACATTTTTCTGACTTACAAAACCTGCAAGTCGTTCTTGTAACCACTCACGGCAGAGACTGAGCGCCCATAATTAAGTCATCTGGTGCTGCCGGAGAGGATTGAACTCTCGACCTCTCCCTTACCAAGGGAGTGCTCTACCACTGAGCTACGGCAGCGTTGGGCAATCTTGAAGCAAAGCCCATATGAGCGGACGGATACGCACAACGCCGCTCAGGAAGCGGCGCGGGTATGCCATAAGGGGTGAGGAGTGGCAAGCCACGGGGCCGGTCGCGCCTCGGGCGCGCACCATCAGCGTTAACGAGAAGGCCCCGACCAGCTCGTTTTGCGCGGCCGCCTGTGGACTTGCCAAGTCGCGGGCAATCGGCGATGAGGCATCATCCGGTGCGGCCTTTACGATTATTCATAGGGTTTAGGCCGTTGCCTCCCATTTTTTCTCGCTTTTCCTGCCTCAGATGAAAAAAGACGTTCAAAAAGCACGATTTGAGGCCGCTGCGGCGGCTCTGCGTGAAAATTTGAAGCGCCGGAAAGCACAAATCCGCGGTCGCGCTGAACATGAGCCGGACACGGAGAGTGGCACATCGGCCGCCCCGACCGGCCCTGAAAAAGCCATCGCCCCGCGCAATACGCCTTAAAAGAGTATCGAAAACACACCATGGACCGAATCAAGATCACCGGCGGCCGCCCGCTTGAAGGCATCATCCCCATCTCGGGCGCGAAAAATGCCGCACTCCCTTTGATGATCGCGAGCATTCTCACGCGTGAGACGCTGACGCTTCACAATGTGCCGCGCCTTTCCGATGTGCGATTGCTCATGCGCATTTTGGGCAATCATGGGGTCGATGCCGCCATCAGCGGCAAGCGTCTCGGCCAGTCTGAAGAAAGTGGCGAAACCATTACGCTTTCAGCGCGCGACATTGTTGACACGACCGCGCCTTATGAACTCGTCTCGCGCATGCGTGCGAGTTTCTGGGTTATCGCGCCGATGCTCGCGCGTATGGGGCAAGCGCGCGTGTCACTGCCCGGCGGCTGCGCTATCGGGACACGACCTGTCGATCTTCTCTTGATGGCGCTTGAAAAGCTTGGTGCCGATATCGAAATCGATTCAGGTTATGTCATCGCCACAGCTCCCAAGGGCTTGAAAGGCGGCGAGATTGATTTTCCGAAAGTCACAGTAGGTGGCACCCATGTCGCTTTGATGGCGGCAAGCCTTGCCGATGGTACAACAATCATCAAAAACGCTGCGCGCGAGCCTGAAATTACCGATCTCGCCGAGTGCCTCATTAAAATGGGCGCGAAGATTGAAGGCGCCGGTACATCGCAGATTGTCATTGAGGGCGTTGCGCGGCTTGATGGCGCGCATCATGCCGTTCTGCCCGACCGCATTGAAACCGGAACTTATGCGATTGCGGTCGCGATGACGGGTGGCAATGTGCTGCTCGAAGGGGCGCGCGCGGATTTATTGCAAAACGCGCTGGATCATATCGAAAAAGCAGGTGCGAAAATTACGGTTGAACCCACAGGCCTCCGCATCTCGCGTGCGCCGGGGTTGCTCGCGCCTGTTGATATTACGACGGAACCCTTCCCCGGATTCCCGACCGATCTTCAAGCGCAATTCATGGCCTTGATGACGCGTGCCAGCGGATCATCGCGCATTCATGAAACGATTTTCGAAAACCGCTTCATGCATGTGCAAGAGCTGGCGCGACTTGGTGCGCAAATCAAGCTCGAAGGTGATGTCGCGATTGTGAAAGGCCAAAGCCGATTAAAAGGCGCGCCCGTGATGGCGACCGATCTGCGCGCCTCGGTGTCCTTGATTGTTGCGGCTCTGGTCGCCGAAGGGACAACCACCGTCAATCGCGTCTATCATCTCGACCGTGGTTTTGAGGCGCTTGAGAAAAAGCTCGGCCGCTGCGGCGCCGATATCGAGCGCATCTCCGGCGAAGGCTGACCCGACCAACGATTATTTGCAGCCCGGACCAAGGCGTGATTTATGAGCGCCGATAGGGTGCCGGGTCCTCGATGGTCCGGCTTGGAGTGGTTTTACTGATGAAAATGGCCGCTTTGGACGCTGAAGATCTGCTTGTCCTCTCGACCCTGCTCGAGGGCGCGCTGCTACGCGCTTCAGACATGACCTATCAAGCGCGCGAGCAGCGTTTTGTTGCCGTGCTGACGCGGAAAGATGATCCCGCACAATCGCCGTCTCGGCCTGCAGGACTTCACTTCAATCGCGTGACAAAAGTAAAATCGATCGGCATGCCGGATCGATCGTCGAAAACCGTACTCACACTAATCGGGCTTATGTTTAATCCCAGCGAGGCACCATCGGGCGATGTTATTCTGGCCTTCGAAAATGATGTCGCCATCAAGCTGACGGTTGAGTGCCTCGAAGTGGCTCTCTCCGATCTTGCGCCACAGAAGTGAAAGGCTGATTTCGTGGTCAAACGTCTTGTCTCAAGCGATCCCAATTTCGAAAAAGCTTTCACGGCGCTTCTCGCTACCAAACGGGAAGTGTCAGAAGATGTTGACCAGACCGTGGCTGCGATCATTGCAGACGTCATCGCACGCGGTGACGAAGCCCTTATCGATTATACAAAGCGCTTTGATCAATTTGATCCGGCTGCAAAGCCCTTGCGCGTCAGTACTGAGGAAGTCAAAGCCGCTGAACAAGCTTGCTCGAAAGAAGCGTTACAGGCTTTGAACGTGGCGCATGATCGCATCACCTCACATCATGCGCGGCAAATTCCTAAAGATGATCGCTACACGGACGCACTCGGCGTTACACTTGGCCATCGCTGGACAGCGATTGAAGCAGTCGGACTTTATGTACCCGGTGGTACGGCAAGCTATCCGTCGTCCGTCTTGATGAATGCAATTCCCGCACGCGTTGCTGGTGTGCCGCGCATTGTTATGGTCGTGCCTGCCCCCAAAGGTGATATCAACCCGCTTGTATTGGCGGCCGCTCATCTCGCAGGCGCACATGAAATTTATCGCATTGGGGGAGCGCAAGCGGTGGCCGCTTTGGCCCATGGCACAGCGATGATCAAACCGGTTGCGAAAATTGTTGGCCCCGGCAATGCCTATGTTGCGGCTGCAAAACGTCGTGTGTTTGGCACAGTCGGCATTGATATGATCGCCGGCCCTTCTGAAGTCGTCATCATGGCTGATGATACTGCAAATCCTGATTGGGTTGCAGCGGATCTTCTTGCGCAAGCTGAGCATGATGTTGCCGCGCAATCAATTTTGATTACGCCTTCATCACGTCTTGCGACATCTGTTGAAGCGGCGGTGGAACGTCAACTCACGCTTCTCGGACGTGCAGATATTGCGCGCCGCAGCTGGAATGATCATGGCGCAATTATCGAAGTGAAATCACTCAAGGACTCAATTCCGCTTGTTGATCGCCTTGCTCCAGAACATCTCGAAATTGAAGCGGATGACGCAGATGAGCTTGCCGCATCCGTGCGCAATGCGGGCGCGATTTTCCTTGGTGCCCATACGCCGGAGGCCATTGGCGATTATGTCGGTGGCTCCAATCACGTATTACCCACCGCACGATCGGCGCGGTTCTCGTCAGGCCTTGGCGTTCTTGATTTCATGAAACGCACTTCCATTCTGTCCTGCACGCCGGAATCCTTGCGTGCCTTGGCACCGTCAGCATTGGCACTGGCAGAGAGCGAAGGCTTGAGTGCGCATGCCCGTTCCGTCGCCATTCGTTTGAATCTGGAATAAGACCGGTCATGAGTCAGGATCCGAGACAACGCCTCGTTTCTGTGACGCTTGATGAAGCATCGATTGGTCGCGCCGGTACCGAACAAGAACATGAACGCGCGATTGCGATCTATGATCTCGTTGAATCAAATCAATTTGTCATTCCCGATCATGAAGGCGGACCTTATTCGCTGACCGTTAGTCTGATCACCAATAAATTGGCGCTTGATATTCGTGATAATGCAGGCGCGCCTGTTATCGTTCACATTTTGTCACTCACGCCCTTTCGGCGTGTGATTAAAGACTATTTTCTGATTTGTGAAAGCTATTACAACGCTATTCGATCAGCCTCACCATCTCAGATTGAGGCCATCGATATGGGACGACGCGGACTTCACAATGAAGCCGCGCAATTGCTCATTGATCGTCTCGAAGGAAAGATCACCGTCGATTTTGATACGGCGCGCCGCTTGTTCACCTTGATTTCATCGCTCCACTGGAAAGGGTGATCGCGCGTGGCTTCAGAACATCGCGCAAAAATTCAGGCCGTATTATTTGCCTGTGCGATGAATGCCATAAGATCGCCGATGGCAGAAGCAATCGCGCGCCATTATTTTGGTAAAACGCATTTCATACAATCGGCCGGTATCCGCAAAGGCGATATTGACGGATTTACAATTGCCGTTCTTGCTGAAATTGGCATTGATGCCAAAAATCACAAACCCCATACGCTTGAGGAACTCGCGGAATGGGAGGGGCTTAATTTCGATTTGATTGTGACTTTGAGTCCTGAAGCGCATCACACGGCATTGGAGCTTACACGCACCATGGCGGTTGATGTCATTTATTGGCCGACTATTGATCCCTCTTTGATCGAGGGTAGTCGCGAGGAAAAACTCGAGGCCTATCGCGCAGTACGTGAAAAACTCACGGAACAAATTTTGGATTTACTCGGATAAAGGCGACTACTCGCGTCGCAACAAACGATCAACAATCCAATCACCCCATGCACTGGTTTTGAACTCGCGTTCGAGTGCTGATGGATCATAAATCGTTTCAACCCAAGTCTGGAACGAAATACCTTTCTCGAGACCCTCACGCCGGTAGCGCTCAAAAAATTCATCAAGAATACCGGTCTTGGCGAATTTGAAATGACCATACCGCCAGGAGAGCTGCTTCAACGCTTCATCAAGCGGACGCTTTTCATGCACGAGAAGATAAAGCGTGGACATAAAGCCCGCACGATCGGCGCCCGACTTACAATGCGCGAGCACCGGATAGTGCAGGCTTTCAAAAAATTTCGCGGCCGAGGCGATCCGTTCGCGATCAGGCGCGCCACGGGACCGCAAGACAAAATCGACGAGAATCAACCCTTTCGATTCGCAGACTTCACGCTCGAGCGGCCAGGAGCCGAATTCGCGCCCGCCGCGCAGATTCACAATCGTCCGAATTCCGTCGCGCGCCGCCTGACGAAGTTGACCCGGTGTTGGCTGCGCTGCCCGCCAGAATTTATCGGAAACTCTATGGAGATTGAGATAGGCAAGCCTAAAAATACCGTGATCGACGAAAACCATATGGACCCAAGCCCGGAAACGGCGCCACAGCGTGTTTAGGGGCTTGTTCCAGCGGGCGACGCTACGGCGTCGGCGTTGTTCTCGCGTTTCTTGAGTCGATAATTTCATAGCAAAAGACGAAAACCTGCCTGATTTTGGCGAAAAGCGACCGAATTGCCTTAATTTCGTGCCAAGTTCCTATCAGGCAGAGGCCGACGCGGCAAGCATGACCCGGTTTTGTCCGAAGCGGAGACATGCTAAGAGGCGGCGTCGCGCAATACGACGGTACAGACTGACATTGGGAGCCCCCATGACCTATCTCGACTACGGCGCACTTGAGCGCGCGCCCCTTCAGACCGACCCTTACGAATATCTGATTGTCGAGAATTTCGTGAAACCTGAAAAATTCACGGAAGCGATGGCCGATTTTCCAGAAGTTCCCGGACCGGGCTCTCATCCGCCATCCGAATTGAACATTTCCGGTCGCTTCCGCGCGTTGCTCGATGAATTGCAAGACGGCGCCTTCCGCAAAGCTATCGAACAAAAATTCAAAATCGACCTCACCGATCGGCCCACCATGTATACGGTGCGCGGCTTCTTGCGCAAAACCGATGGCACGATCCATACCGACAGTGAGACCAAGATCATTACCGTTCTCCTTTATCTCAATGATAATTGGAGCGCCGATGGCGGTCGTTTACGTATCTTGCGCAATGGCACAGATCTCGATGATTATGTTGCCGAAGT
>RFXE01000009.1 GCA_009921785.1 Alphaproteobacteria bacterium | reverse complement strand
GCCGTCTCATTCGCGGTGTGGCGCGTTCGCAAGGCCATGATGCGACATTCATGGCCAAGCCCTATCTGGAAGAGCCCGGAAACGGGCTTCATATTCATGTAAGCCTTGTGAATGAGACGGGTGAAAACCTCTTCGGCAAAGCTGAAAGCGGCGACGCGCTGCTTGGGCATGCGGTTGCCGGATTGCAAAAGACTTTGTCAGAGTCATTCGCGTTTTTTGCACCAAATTTTTCGGCTTTCCGCCGCTATGAGCAATATAATTTCGTGCCGGTGAATGCGCATTGGGGACCGAATAACCGCTCGGTAGCGCTCCGGATTCCGCACAGTGACGCGAAAGGCAAACGCATCGAACATCGCGCGTCTTGCGCGGATGCTTCGCCCCATCTTGCCCTCGCCGCCGTTCTTGCGGGGCTTCATTACGGGATCAAGAATAAGCTGACCCCGTCCGACCCCATCACCTTGCGACGTGCGGATACGATCAATCCGCCGAAAGGATTCAAGACGCCCGCATCGCATTTTCATGCCGCACTTGATGATCTCATCAAGGCGAAACATATAACCGATTATATTCCGCTGAAATTCCTTAAAGCCTATCGCGAGACAAAACTCGGCGAATTCAACGAACTCTTCGAGCGGCCCGTGGCACGCGAATATGATTTTTATCTCTGAGTGAAATCAGACCAATACATCATCGGCCAAAGCCAGTGCTGATGATATCGCCTGATGCATATCGAGATAAGCATAAAGTCCCGTGCGACCTATAAAGCGCATGCGTGAAGGAACGAGCGCAAAATAGTCCTTGTAGAGGATACGATTTACACCCAACCGGTCTTTGACCGGATAATAGCGCTCATAATCATTATCCTCATCGGCGCAGGGTTCTTCGAATGTTATGCTCGTATAATCGTCATGCCCGCCATGATTAGGAAAGTTTTTCCATTCAGTCACACGAGTCATGGGTCCCTTATGGGTGAAATTAATAACGGGCCAAGGCGAAGATCGTGGCGAAGGTAAATCATAATGATGAAAACGAATTGATCGATAGGGCAAACGTCCGAGCCTGAACCCAAAAAATTCATCAATCGGCATGGCGTTGAAACAATAATCAAAATCGTCCTCGATCCCACGCTGATACCTTGTCATCAAGGCAACAGAAATCAAATCATGCCGTAGAATCTCACCCACAAAACCCGTATAGCCTCCGCGCGGGAAGCCAACGAAAGAATCCTTCGGAAAATAATCATCCGGTGAATCGGGATCGATGGGGACACGCGACATGATTGACGGATCAATCTCTTCAAGCGGCATACCCCACATCTTTTCAGAATAGGGTCGAAAAAAAGTATCAATCACGCGATCTTTGGGAACATAATATAAGGTCTCGCGATTAACAGGCAAAGGAACCAGCGTACCATCGGCCAATTGCGCACGTACACGATGGCGATAGGGCAACCAGTCAGCAAAGCGTTTTACATAAGCGATGACTTGTTCATTTGAAGTATGGAAAATATGTGGGCCATAGCGATGCACGCGAATGCCGAGAGCGTTGACATAGTCAAAACAGTTTCCGGCAATATGGTCGCGCTTCTCGATAAGGTGGATGCTATGGCCTTTCTCCGCCAAGGCGCGCGCTAATACAGCACCATAGAGTCCCGCGCCAACAATCAGAATTTTCATTGAAAATCCTTGCTGGCAAGTTACCGCGTCAAAAGCGGTTCAAAAAAATTCATTTTGACTTGCGTCAGGAATTCCTCGCGCTCAAAGGAGATACGAGAATGATAGGCTGATTGAGCTGCGAAATATTTTCCTGGTTCCGCCAATACCTTTTTTACGCGCTCATAAAGTGAGCCATTATTTATATCCGCTGAGGTAAACAGAAAGAAGCGATCTAGTGGATGATCGAGGTGGAACGCTGCTGCACCGCGCTCATGCAAAAATACTATATTTCCAGAGATTGCCGCTTCACGAGGAATACGATCTTTCCCCGGATGATGACCAAAATCGATATAGATCTGGGATTTGAGCAACGTATCATGGACAGCTTCCGGCGGCATATTCTCAATCGGCATCCGGTTAAGGTCTGGATGAGAATCGAAAAAGACAGAGGCAAGTGCGCCCCCTTTGCGCGGGAAAAAAGTGATGGATTGATCGCGTGAAGACTTCCTCTGCGCATTGAGATATCGTTGATTGATATAATCGGCCAAAGGATAAATCGTCCTTGCGCCACCTTTGTTCAAATAATCATGCGCATAGGCTGATTGAAAGTAATGAATGAGATTAGGACGCGAAAGAAACGCGTTGCGGTGAAAATCATAAGCAAGCTGGGGGGCTTTAACGATGGCATTATCAACGGAAACCCACCAGATACCCACTTGAAAGGGCCGGGACGCTGCAACCCAACTTAAAACGGATTCCGGATAAAGGACCAACGAGTTTTCAGTTAACGGAATACGCGAGGCCACAATAGCACGATAGTCACGATAGGGTTGTGGCGTGGGGTTGCCCGAGAAGGCGCACGCGACCCCACTATCTTCAATTGAGAGACCCACCTGATTTCCGTAATAGGCAACAATGACCTCGCCACCAAAGCTAAGAATAGCATCAGACAATTGATGTATGGCCTCGGGTCCCCCGGTCACAACGTGGGGGCACAGAAGCACAACGCGGTCAAATCGGGGCCTTAAACGCGAATCAGAAATCGGAGCCTCCTAACGTTAAGTAAACTTCCCTAACGTTAGGATAGTGCTCGGTCAAGAATGCGAAAAATGGGTCATCTTTTTGGGGTTAAGCGCGCCTTAATGGCGGGTCGAGCTTAAAAATTGTTTCAATCGCTCGGATTTGGGCGCGGAAAGCACCTCGCGCGGCGCGCCTTTTTCCTCGATCTGCCCCTTGTGGAGAAAGACGATTTCGCTCGCCACGTCACGCGCAAAGCCCATTTCATGGGTCACGACCAGCATCGTGCGCCCCTCCTCTGCAAGCTTGCGCATCACTTGCAACACTTCACCCACAAGCTCGGGATCAAGCGCTGACGTAGGCTCGTCAAACAACAAGACACTCGGCTCCATGGCGAGTGCGCGCGCAATTGCGGCGCGTTGTTGTTGCCCACCAGAAAGATGGTTGGGATAGAAATTCCGCTTCTCGGCAATGCCAACTTTGGCCAGTAGCGCTTCAGCGCGCTCAATCGCCTCTTTGCGGGGAACGCCTAAAACATGGATGGGCGCTTCAATCACGTTTTCGAGAATCGTACGATGCGACCAGAGATTAAAACTTTGAAACACCATCGCGAGTTTCGACCGGATACGCTCGACTTGCTTCATATCTTCAGGCTTTGCCGTTCCGTCCGGCAAGGGCTTCATGCGGATCAACTCACCATTAACAGTGACGCGGCCTGAATTCGGAATCTCCAATAGATTAATACAGCGCAGCAACGTCGATTTGCCTGAGCCCGACGATCCGATCATCGCAATCACATCACCTGTGCGGGCTTCAAGAGAAACGCCCTTCAAGACTTCCACCGCGCCAAAGCGTTTGTGCAGATCTTCGACTTTTAATGTCGTATCCATAGCGAATATCCTTACACAGGCGCGAGGCGATGACGGTTGATGCGTCGTTCAACAATGATCATCAACCGTGTCAAAACAAAAACCATAATGATATAAAGCAAACCCGCCGCAATCAGTGGTTCATAGACACGGAAGGTCACTTTCTGAATTTGCCGCGCAGTGCCCATCACTTCCCACACCGTAATGAGTGAGGCGAGTGACGTCGCTTTCAACAAAAGAATGGTTTCACCAGTCATTGTTGGGAGACAAATTTGAATCGCGCGCGGCAAGGTTACGCGCCAAAAAATCAAACCCTTCGAAAACCCATAGGCACGCGCGGCTTCAATTTCGCCTTTGGGTACCGCCATAATAGCACCGCGCAAAATCTCGCCCGTATAGCCGGCCGTATTAAGCGAGAAGGCAAAGATAGCATACCAAAAGCCATCACGCAGATATGGCCAGAGAAAGCTTTTCTGCACCCATGTTCCCGGCAACAATTCACCAAGCCCATAATAGATGAGATAGGTTTGTGCGAGTAGCGGCGTGCCGCGCATTACAAAAATATAAAACGCACTTGGATAGCGTAAGAGCGGATTAGGTGAGAGTGAGGCAACGGCAACCGGTACCGCCAGTGAGTTGCCGATAAGTGCCGAGAAAAATGTCAAGGTGAGCGTCACAGGAACAGCCGCAAGTAATGTCGGCGCTATAGAAAGGAAGAAAGAAAGTGACTCGTCCATGCCCGCTCCTATTTGTAGCCGCGGTTAAGACGCGCCTCGAGGAGGCGAATGACAATCATGGAAATCACGGTAATGGCCAAAAACAAAATGGCTGCGACCGAATAGAAAAATCCGTAATGCTTGGTCACTGCTGAGGCGCGATAGCCCATGAAGAGAAGATCTTGTGTGTTACCAAGCACGCTGATGAGCGATGAATCTTTCGTCGCCGACAGCCAGAGATTGCCCATGCCCGGCAGAGCATAACGCAGCATTTGCGGCAAGATCACGCGGCGCAATGTGAGAAAGCGTGACATGCCGCTGGCTTTTGCCGCTTCGATTTGACCATTCGGGATTGAGAGAATGGCGCCGCGCATTACTTCGGTCATGTAAGCGCCGCCGATGAAACCCAGCGCTGCCACGGCGGCGGCAAAGGGATCGACTTCGAAATCCTCAAAGTCTTCGCTGATGAGGCTCAAGACAAATTTGATGGCGTCCGCGCCTGAAAAATAAATGAGCAACAGCAACAGCAATTCGGGCAAAGCGCGAACAAGCGTTGTGTAAACATCAGCAATGCCGCGCGCGATTTTAGAGGATGATAATTTGGCACTCGCCCCGATCAATCCCAGAATGAGAGAGACGGCATAAGCGGATACCGACACTTCAACAGTAACGACGAGGCCTTCAACGAATCGCATGCCCCAGCCATCGGGGCCGAAACTCAGCAGAGAAAAGAGAGAGGCCTGGTCCATTTTTGACCAATCGCCCTTTCAAGAGAGAAGGACCGCGACGAATATCCGCCGCGGTCCTTTATTCTAATCAATCGCCATAAATGTTGAAGCTGAAATACTTCTTGGCAATCGCGTCATATTCACCCGAGGCGCGCACCGCTTTAATGGCAGCGTTGATCTTGTCCTTGAGCTTTGCATCGTTCTTGCGAAGACCAGCGCCCGCACCAACACCGAAGATCGGATCAGCCGGAACAATGAGTTTCGCGCCAATACCCTTGGCCGCATTCGCCTTCACGAAATCATCGGCAGCAACGGAGTCGAGCAACGCATAGTCGATACGGCCGGCGACGAGATCAGCATTGTGATTGTCTGCGGTGTCATAAACCTTCACCGTAGCGTCCTTGAAATATTTCGCGGCATAGTCGGCATGGATGGTAGCAGTCTGCACGCCGATCGTCTTGCCCTTCAAATCCGCAGGATTGGCAATCTTGCCGCCCTTGCCGTCGGGATTGTCGACAACAGTCACATTGGCCGCATCTTTGGTGCCGATGAGTTCAGCCGGTGAGTTGTAATATTTGTCCGAGAAGTCGATGACCTTTTTGCGCTCATCGGTGATCGACATCGAATTGAAGATCATGTCGATCTTCTTGCCATTGAGTGCGGGAATGAGGCCATCCCACGCGATGGAGACGATTTTACAATCCGCATCCATCTGCTTGCAAAGCGCGGCGAGAAGATCAATTTCGAAGCCTTCCCACTGATTCTTAGCATTCAACGATGTGAAGGGCGGATAGGCCTCGGGCGAAATACCAACGCGGATTTTATCTTTCGCAATGGCTGACGTGGCGAGCGCGAGCGACGCAACGACCATTGCACCCTTCATAAATGACTTCAACATGTCTCATATCCCCCTTCTGGATCATTGGCCCGACTGCCACTCCGGCAGTTCTTCAGGCGGGCCTGATGACAGATTTATTTCACTCCTTTGGACGATGAACAAGGCCCTTTAACTCGTTTTAGGCCCCTTACCCCGCGTTCCCCCGGGTTGAGATAAGGCTTAGTCGAGGTTATGGCTCTCGCATCCTTATGAATGGGAGATGGGAATGCGGTTTGCGGCGCGGGTTGATCACTTAGGCGGCGGCTCGGTTCGGGCTTGGGATATCCATAATGCCGGAAAAGAAGCGCTGGCGCGTGGCGAGAATGTGATTGTGCTCTCGGTCGGTGATCCCGATTTCGCGACCCCTCAGGCCATAACGGACACCGCCATTAAATCCCTCAAGGACGGGGACACGCATTATACAACAGTGGCCGGACGCCTTGAATTGCGCAAAGCGATTGCCGCCCACCAATCGCGCCGAACGGGATTGGCACTTCACGAAGACCATGTGCTGATTGTGGCAGGCGCTCAGAACGGGCTCTTCTCCGCCGCCCAATGTCTCTTCGATCCGGGCGACGAGGTGATTGTGCCCGAGCCTGCCTATCTCACTTATGAAGCTACGATTGGCGCGACCGGCGCGCAGATGGTGCGCGCGGCCGCTAAGCGTGACGGCAGTTTCCGCCCCGACCTTGAAGCGCTTGAAGCCGCGGTAACACCGCGCACACGCGGCATCATGCTCGCCAATCCCGGCAACCCGACGGGCATCGTCATGACTCGCGCAGAACTTGAAGGCATCGCAGCCGTCGCCGTGAAGCATGATCTCTGGGTGATCTGCGATGAAGTCTATGCCGAACTTGTTTTTGATGGTGCATTCGTGAGCATTGCATCACTCCCCGGTATGGCTGAGCGCACAGTGACGGTAGGCTCGCTTTCAAAATCCCATGCGATGACGGGATGGCGTATTGGATGGATGATTGCGCCGGAAGCCTTGATCACGCATGCGGATCATCTTGCACTTTGTGCGATTTATGGTCTGCCCGGTTTTATCCAGAATGCCGCGATCCAAGCCATTGCCGATATGGATCATGTTGCGCCTTTGATGCGCGATATTTATCGCGCGCGCTGTGGCGTGTTGTGTGATCCATTAAAGGCCGCCAACAATTTGAAAGTGCTTTACCCTGACTCCGGCATGTTTGCCCTGATCGATATTCGTGGCACCGGTTTGAGTGCAAATGATTTTGCATGGGGGCTGTTTCGCGCAGAAGGCGTTTCGGTTCTTGATGCGTCTGCATTCGGTCCTGCAGCAGAAGGCTATATCCGCGTAGCGTTTACGGTATCGGATGATGCGCTCGCCGATGCCGCGCAACGCATCTTGCGCTATGCGCGTTCGCTCTCGGCATAGGAATCTCAACCATGCGCACGCTCGGCGTCTATCTCGCTGAATTGCTCGAAGCCTATGGGGTGGACACCGTCTTCGGCATACCGGGCGTACATACGGTTGAGCTTTATCGCGGCTTGCCATTAACACGCATCCGCCATGTCACACCGCGTCACGAACAAGGCGCAGGCTTCATGGCCGATGGTTATGCGCGGGTGACCGGCAAACCCGGTGTGTGTTTGCTGATCACGGGACCGGGCCTCACCAATGCCGCGACCGCAATGGCGCAAGCCTATGCGGATTCAATTCCGATGTTGGTGATCACTGGCGTGAATGCGGTGGGCCGCATGGGATCAGGACGTGGCTGGTTGCATGAACTCAAAGACCAACAGGCTTTTGCCGAACAGGTTTCTGCCTCAAGCACAACGATCCTCACCCGCGAGGATCTAGACGATGCGGTTGCGCATGCCTTTGCGCTCTTTGCCACGGAACGGCCGCGACCGGTTCACATCGAAATTCCCACCAATATCATGCGGCTTGAAGTCGATGCGTCGATCAAGCCTATGCAGCGGCCCCTACCCTCACCGCGCGCGCCCAATCTTGATCGCATTGCTGAAGCGGCTTCGCTTTTATCAAAGGCAAATACGCCGCTTCTATTGGTCGGTGGTGGTGCGATTAATGCCGCGCAAAGCATTCGCACACTCGCAGAACGGCTTGATGCACCGGTTGTGATGACGGTGAATGGACGCGGCGTTTTGTCGGCCGATCATCCCCTCGCTTTGCCGTTTAATCCAAGCCTGCGTCCATTGCGCGATGCGATAGCAGAAGCCGATGTGACGCTCGCCATTGGTACCGAATTCGGACCCACCGATTATGATTGGTATGAAGATGGCGGCTTCCAGATTCCGGGAACATTGATCCGCATTGATCTTGACGAAGCGCAAGCTCAACGCGGCATTGATGCGTCGCTAAAACTTATCGCCGATGCGCGATTGAGTGTTGAAGCACTCTGTGACCACGTTACGCAATCACGATCGTCTTCAGGAGTCGCGCGCGCGGCCGAGGCGCGTCGTCGCGTTGATCTTGAAGAGGTTACGCCGATTTATCGCGCAGGGCTTGCACTGCTCGACTGTGTGAAAGAGACGCTACCGCACGCGATCATTGCAGGTGATTCAACACAACCAACCTACGCGGGATCGGTTGGCTATGCACCCGATGTACCGCGCCGCTTTTTCGGTTCGATGACGGGCTTTGGCACGCTGGGTTATGCTTTACCCGCCGCGATTGGTGCGCGTGTCGGTGTTGATCATCCGGTTGTCGCGGTGATTGGCGATGGCGGTTTGCAATTCACGATTGCCGAGCTGGGATCAGCGGTTGAAGAGCGCGTGCCGGTGATTATTCTCGTATGGAACAATCAGGGCTATGGCGAAATAAAAAACTTTATGATCGCGCGTGAAATTCAGCCGCAAGGCGTTGATATCGGCGCGCCCGATCTCTGCGCGATTGCGCGGGGATATGGTGTGCATGCGGAACGGCTTGAGGCGTTTAAAGAGTTACCCCGCCTGTTGCGCGAAGCCGCAGCGCGCCAAGGACCAACGCTAATCGATATTGATGAAGCGCGATTGATGGCGAGTTTGTAAGGCTGACTTACAATGGGTTGAGGCGCGCCTTAAGTCATGGATGGCCGGGACAAGCCCGGCCATGACGTTTGAATTAAAACACAAGTCTGTAAGTGAACGAACACTTATCTTTCCGCTCGTCATGCCCGCCCTTGTGGCGGGTATCTACGGCTTACTTACAATCGTTTGCGAGACGTATTTCCATCATGCCCACCACCTCAGCGACATACAGGACAATCCTGCATCGACTTTGGCAATCTCGCTCGTGGCGAGCGGAATGACGTTATAGCCCGACTGCTCAAGACGCGTGCGCGTTTTCGGAAAGGCGGCGCCCAAGAAAACACGATCATTGATGCGCAATGCATTCGCCGCGCCCTCTTCGCCATCAGGGGTGAGGATCACAGTGAGACCGTCAAACACACCGGATGCCGCAAGACGTGACGTGGAGAGAATGGTTGTCTCATCAAGCAGCGAGCAATCGGATTTGAAATGCAACACATTCGCGGGCGTCTGAACGATCACCGGATTTTTTCCCAGTGCGCGCAGCGCCTCTGACAGCGCTTGCGCACCGGCTTGATTGGTCCGGTCTGAGAGACCGATCATCACACGATCATTTAACACAAGAATATCGCCGCCATCAGCAAAGCCCGGACCTTGCAAATCGATCACACGCGCAAAGCGGCGCTTTAACACCGGGGCGATTTCCGCAGCTTCGCCAAAGCGACTCTGTGCACCGGGCCGCATCACAATCGCGCCTTCGGAAAACACAAGCGCGGGGTCTTCGACAAACATGGAATCCGGATAGGCATCAAGTTCTGGTAAGAGTTCTACCGCTACACCCGCTGCCTCAAGGGCTGCGACATAGGCCGCATGTTCGGCAAGAACCGTTTGATAAGAGGGTGCACCCACATCAACTGCACGCAACCCGTTGACGATGGCGTGACAGGGCGTGCGGACCAGTGCATTGTTGAAAGTGCTCTCGAACCTAGAATTGAGGTAGATGATGCGGACCGAAGACCAGATGATCGTGATGAAAGATGAGATGATTGCCTTGCGGCGTCACCTCCACGAGAATCCCGAACTCGGGCTGGAGGAATACAAGACCTCGGCCTTTGTGGCCAGCCGCCTTGCCGAATGGGGCTGGTCTGTAACCACCGGCGTCGGTCAAACTGGCGTGGTCGGGACATTGTCAAACGGGACAGGCCGCCGCGCGATCGGCATCCGCGCCGATTTCGACGCTCTACCGATCGATGAAGAAACCAATCTTCCCTACGCGTCGAAAACGCCCGGCCTCATGCATGCCTGCGGCCATGACGGGCACACAGCCATGTTACTGGCGACCGCTAAACATCTGGCAGAGACGTGCGATTTCGATGGCACGGTGCATCTCTTCTTCCAACCCGCTGAAGAAAATTATGGCGGCGCGAAATTGATGGTCGAAGACGGACTGTTCGAACGCTTCCCCTGCGATGCCGTCTTCGGAATGCATAATATGCCTGACCTCGAAGAAGGTGTGTTTGGATTCAAACACGGAACGCTGTTCGCCAATGCTGACGGTTTCAATGTCACGCTCACAGGCTTAGGCGGTCATGCCTCAACGCCTGAAGTCACACGCGATCCAATTGTTGCCGGTGCCAGTATTGTTCTTGCCTTGCAAACGCTGGTCTCACGCAATCTCGATCCAATGGAAGCCGGTGTCGTCACTGTGGGTGTGTTTCAGGCGGGTCGGGCGTCAAACGCCATTCCGCAAACAGCGTCGCTAACCGTTGATGCCCGTGCGTTTACGCGTGAGGTCGCAGCGCTTTTAAAGAAACGCATTCCAGAAGTTATCCGCCTGCAAGCGCAAAGCTTTGGCATTGAAGCTACCATCACCGAAATGACCGGCTATCCCGTTTTGGTGAATAATGCTGCGATGACTGATTTTGCGAAAAAAGTCGCGCTCGACACAGTGGGGCGCGATCGGGTGATTGACCTGCAACGGTCTTACACGGGGTCAGAAGACTTTTCTTATATGCTCGAAAAGAAGCCCGGTTCTTATCTTGTCTTAGGCGCAAAAAACGCGCGGTCGCAGCCGTTGCATCACCCCGGCTACGACTTCAATGACTCAATACTTCTCACCGGCGCGGCCTACTGGGTCGACCTCGCAAGAGCCTTTCTCAAGGCGGGCTGAAGCCGACCAGCGGCGCGCCGAAATTATTTCTTTCCACCACCGAGGATGTCAGAGTCGATCATCGATTGCGCAAGCTTGTTATAGTCGACTTTGTATTCGCCATTGGCGATCGACTGCTTGAGCGCGATAACCTTCGCATAATCAAACGGGGGCTCGGAAAGACCATTGCCCTTGGCGATCGTCACTTCCACTTGCGGTGCATCGACTTTCGTCGACACCGAAGCGTCTGCGAGTTTCACAGGAGCCGTAGCCGACGCCTTAGCGTCAGCCTTCGGTGCCTTTCGGACCGACGGATCAGCAAGAACAGCTTTGCTTCCAACTGGGTCTATCATTTCTCTCACCTCCAACGCGGACGTCGAAGAACATGGTTACACGTCTACAAACCATAAGACGGTTAGCGGTTTGAGTATTTTAGCCCCGAGACCAAAAAAAATTGAATTTTCTGCATTTTTTTACTAAGTTATTGAAATAACTTAGTAAATTACCTTATGCGTTAAGGCCTCAGCGCCCCGAGCGAGGCCTATTTCGCGGCGAAGCGCGTTGGTGAGACGCTTCCGAAGACGTGCCCAGCGTAATAAATCGGCTGCGCGACGTTCCGCTTGATGCAATTTGAGATCAGCATCGCGATCAAATGACGGTTCTTTCATGACGGTTTTACCCCCCAATTTTTGAGCCGATACCCCAACTGGCACGGACCACAACTTAAGGAAGCAAACTATGTGCCACTCTACTATCCGTAAGTTGACGTAGAGGCCGAAATAGAGCCGAACTGAGTTAACTTAAGCAGGGCACGAAGGGGGCACGGGCGTCATGACGCCTTTAAAAAGTCCCTAGAGGCCTCATCGGGACCCAAGGACTAGGGAGCAAAACCATCATGGCGATGCTTGACGCTCTACTCACACATACTATTCGCCGCGGAAATCTCCGGGTCATTGACCCTTGGGGGCGGTCGGCCGCCTATGGTGATGGAACCGGACCTGACATCACAATTCGCATTCATGACCTCAAAACGGTCATCAAAATCCTCTTTGATCCCCAATTGGCCGTCGGCGAGGCCTATATGGACGGGAAACTCACGGTAGAGGCCGGTACGATCTATGACGTACTGGATATCGCGTTACGCAATCTCGGCATGACCCCGCTCAAATATCCCCTCAGCCGACTGACCGACGGGCTGCGGACGGCTTTTCGGCGCCTTGCCCAATTCAATCCGGCCGGGCGATCCCGGGCGAATGTCGCTCATCATTATGATCTGTCCGACCGTCTCTATGACCTCTTTCTTGATCCGGACCGTCAATATTCCTGCGCCTATGTCATGGATCCGTCAGATACGATCGAGACCGCTCAAGCCCAGAAGAAGCGCCATCTGGCGGCCAAGCTCCTCCTAAAACCCGAACAGAAAATCCTTGATATCGGCTCGGGCTGGGGCGGACTCGGGCTCTATCTTGCCGCTATTGCAGCAGGCGATGTGACAGGCCTTACGCTATCGAGCGAACAATTCCGGGTTTCGAACCAGCGCGCGTCTGACGCCGGAATGACGGATCGCGTCAGGTTTAAAATGCAGGATTACCGGGCCGAGCATGGTCTTTATGATCGCATTGTTTCGGTGGGCATGTTCGAACATGTCGGTGTCAATCATTATGATGACTATTTCAAAATGGTCGCGCGTTGTCTCAAAGAGGATGGCGTCGCACTCATTCATTCCATTGGCCGCGCCGAAGGTCCGGGACATACCAATCCATGGATTTCAAAATATATATTTCCCGGTGGCTACAGCCCGGCCTTGTCGGAAGTCATTCCGGCGATTGAACGCGCGGGATTAATCATTACCGATATCGAAATTCTCCGCTTACATTATGCGGAGACACTCCGTCTATGGCGTGAGCGGTTTGAAAAGAACCGCGCGGATATTAGAGTGCTGTATGATGAACGTTTCTGTCGCATGTGGGAGTTTTATCTCATCACAAGTGAATTGTGTTTCCGCCATAATGGGCAAATGGTGTTTCAGATTCAATTAGCGAAACGCTCGGATAGTGTTCCGATCACGCGCGATTACATTAGTGAATTTGAAAAGGCTCATCCGCCCGCTCGGGCCTTAGCGCCTCTCGCGGATTATTCACGCGCGGCGTGAGAATCTGGAGTAACAGGCGTGCGGCCGTCTATCACGATAGCGGCAAATCCAAGCCCCGCAAGCAAGAGGCTGGCGGTCAGATAAAACCAAATCAGCATCGCAACAATTGCTGCGCCCGCTCCGTAAAATTTTTGTTGAAGCGCGAAATATGTATCGAGTTGCAAGAAAATCAGTGACGCCAGAATCCAGCCACCGACCGTAACCAGCGCACCGCTCCAAATGGCTTTGCGGCTCAGTGAACCATGTGAGACCAAGCGGATGAGACCGGCGACGCTTGCGATCAAAAGCACAAATGAAAGAAGCGCGCTGATGATCTCAATCATCAAGCCATAATCACGCAAGATATGCGGTTGGTAAGAAAAGACCGTGCCGTTCAACGCAAGAAAGAGCATAATCGCCACGCTGACAAAGGACGCTGCAGCGATACCCCCAATAAGCCTTTCGCGAAACAAGCGACGGTCACGCTCGAAGAGCTTTAACGAGGCTTTGTAATATTCCGCAAAAAGACGACTCAATCCGAGAATGACGAGAGCCACCAGAAATGTTGTGGCAATTGATTTGTCAAAGCCGCTTAATCCCTTTGCACTTTTCAGAAAGCCTTTGACCAAGGTCACAATTGACCCCGGCATATCGATTTCAGCATAGACGGGCTGATAGCGCGCCACATTCGGTATGCCGAAAATATCTTTGAGCGCTTTCACAAGCAAAATGCCCGGGAAGAACACGATCATCAGCTGATAAGAGATGGCTGCCGCAAAAGTTGAAAACTCTGCAATGTGAAAGCGGAACCAAGCGCCAAGACGAAAAGGTAACTGATTAAAGCCCCGCGCATTACTCATGCGGCCGTCTCATCCGAAATAAAGGGGCCCAGATGGCTGTGCCCTTTTTTGTGCGCGAGCAAAGTTTGTCTATGGCGTTCACGGAGTGACGCGCGCTTTTCAAGCGTCAAAAGCGGCGCACAATGCGGACAGGCAACACCCTCTTCATAATCGGGCGATGAAAAATCCGCTTCATCAAGCGGCGCAAGACATCCATAGCAAAGCCGCATTGGCAGAGGTTTCAATCCATGACCAAGTGCCACACGGCGATCAAATACAAAACAACCACCACGCCAGAGAGATTGATCCTCAGGAATGGTTTCAAGATAATTCAAGATGCCGCCTTCAAGGTGATAAACATTCTTGAACCCTTCAGCGACGAGATAGCTCGTGGCTTTCTCGCAGCGAATACCACCGGTGCAAAACATGGCGATCGGGCGATCTTTGTCGGCCGCAAGATTTTTTTCGACATAGTCTGGAAAATCGCGAAAGGTCGGCGTTGCCGGATCAAGTGCATGATCAAACGTACCCAGCCGATATTCATAATCATTACGCGTATCAACGACGATGGTGTTGGGATCGCTGATTAACGCATTCCATTCAGAGGGCGGAACATAAGTGCCAACATGTTTTAAAGGATCGGCTTCTGCGCGACCCAGTGTGACGATCTCTTTCTTGAGCCGCACCTTTAAGCGCAAAAACGGCATCACCTCATCTTCAGAAAGACGGGGCTTCAGATCGTGAAAGCCGGTCTCTTGACGGATCGCGTCAAGCAAAGCTGCCATGCGTTCAGCGTTGGTCGCGATTGTCCCATTGATCCCTTCCGGCGCCACAAGCAGAATGCCACGCGCTGAAAAGTCACGACAAATTGCAAAAAGGCGCGCCCGAAGTGCTTCCGGGTCGGCGATGGGGGCAAATCGATAAAAGGCAGCGACGGAAATAGACGACATAGTGCCGTTCTTTACCCTTCGCGCCCGTGCTGACAAGTATATTCGTCAAGAAAAGTGAGCGAATCGGAGTGAGCGCCCGCCATGACTGCGTCTCCCGCTACTGAGATGAACCCGTCTAATCGCCGCCTCGGCATGGCGCTTGTTTTAGGGTCCGCCCTCACCTGGAGTTTTGGCGGGGCTTTGGCGCGCTTTATCACCGTTCCCGATCCTTGGATGATGATCATGTGGCGCTCGGGATTTGCCGCGATTTTCCTCATCGGCGTGATGTTGTGGCGTAGCGGGCCAGAAGGCGCCCTTCGTAATCTCATCCGGATGGGTTTACCGGGCTTAGGCGTCGCCCTTTGTTTTGCGACGGCTTCAACGAGCTTTGTTGTCGGCCTTCAATACACAAGTGTCGCGAATATTCTGCTCGTTCAGGCGGGTGGTCCTCTCATCGCCGCCTCGCTCGCTTACCTTCTCTTTCGCGAACGCGTATCGCTGGGAACATGGATTGCTATTGCCAGTGTGATTTTCGGCATTGCCGTTATGGAGTCGGAATCGCTTGATGGTGCGATGTCACCTATCGGTGGCGCACTTGCTGTTGTGATCTCGCTCTCCTTCGCCCTCGCCACTGTCATCACGCGTCATTATTCGCATGTCGAAATGATTCCGGCCGTCACCTTGGGCGTTATCATCGCCGGCGTGAATGCGTTTTTTCACGCTGGCGATATGAGCGTTACACTGATGGATGGATTTGTTCTGTTTCTTTTCGGCGCAGTCAATCTCGGTGGGGGCCTCGCGATATTTATTGCAGGCGCGCGCTTGATCCCTGCATCAATCGCATCGCTTATTGGCACCGCTGAACCGGTTCTCGGCCCGGTGTGGGTGTGGCTCATTCATGGTGAAGTGCCGAGCCTGCGCACCATCATCGGGGGCGCCATTGTTATGGGCGCATTAATCGCGCATTCACTCGGGCAATTGATGACACGGGAGCGGTAATCCACCGCGCCTTCGAAAAACTATGCTCAATTAATTATTCAAAAAGATCGGCATGCGTTCCCACCCGAACGAACATGATCTGATTTACTGAGACCTGATAGATCAAAAGAAAATCACCCCCGATATGGCATTCGCGATAGTCGGCCCACTCGCCCTTTAAAGGATGATCGAGCCATTCGGCTCCCAAAGGCGCGTCATTAGCGATGAGCAAAAGCATCGCCTCTTTCAAGCGCTTCATATCGTAACGACCAGAACGTGAAAGACGCTCCCAGTCTTTAGCAAATTGTTTTGTAAAGTCACATGAGCGCGGTGGTACCGCTCGTTTTTTGTCAGCGGGCTTTGGTGTCGAGGGCATTCATCAAAGCCTTCGCATCACGAAAACGGGCCTGCCGCGCGGCAAGCATCTTGCGCGATTGAGCCATGGCGGCTTGCGTCTCGGCATTCGGGATTTTTAATTCAAGGGGCAAGGCTTTATCGCGCGCAATGCGTGTCAGCGTCATGCGCACCGCATCTGAAACGGTCAGACCAAAATAGTTCAAGACCTCTTCAGCCTCTTCCTTTACTTGTCCATCAATGCGGGCGCGTACAAACGCATTTGTTGTCATGGCAGGAGATCCCTCGAATAGTTCTGATGTAGCTCAAATGAGCAACAATTGCAAGATGGGGATGCCTCAGGGCTTCTCGCGCTCAAAAAATCTCCGCGAGGCTTTTCAAAATCGCATCCGGCGGGCAATCGCTATATTCGTCAACACGTCCCGTGCGATTGATCCAGAGCGGATGGAAACCGGCTAGTCGCGCGCCCGCAACATCCCAGCGGTTCGACGATATGAATAAGGTTCGGTTGGCTTCAATACCGAAGGCGCCTTTGACGAGCTGATAGGCTTCGGGTGCCGTTTTATAGAGTCCGATCTCTTCAATCGAGATAAGCCCTCCAAAAAGCGCATCAAGGCCTGCAGCCTTCACCGCGTCCTCAAGCATCGTCCCATCACCATTAGAAAGTATGGCCGTCTTGATTTTGTTATCACGCAAGCGCTCAAGCACCGGTCGTGCGTCACCATAAGCATCAAGATGCCGATAGGCCTCGAGAAGGGCGGGACGTAAACCGCTATGTTCCGGCGCCAGAGTCGCAAGCGCGTAATCGAGCGATTGCGCGGTGAGCGCCCAGAATGAGTCATAACGACCCATGAGGGTTCGCACCCATGTATATTCGAGCTGCTTTTGCCGCCAAAGATCTGATAGAGCTTGCGCGCGGGGGCCGAGGGCCTGCCCTGCCTTCATAACAGCGGAATGAACGTCAAAGACGGTGCCGTAAGCATCAAATACGACAATATCCGCCTCAATATCTCTCACAAACCGCATCTCTGACGCTCCCCGATTTTCCTTTTTCGAGCACTCATAAGGCGCCCCTTGCAAGGCCTCGTTTGCTCCTGTGCAAATGCCTTTTCAAGCCCAAAGGCGTATGAGTCGGGTCCGCACTAATCCCGCCTTGCGGGGCATCCCTTACCCTGGATTAAACCATGACCGATACGCTCTCCACCATCAAGGCTCGTACGTCCGCGAATAACTTCGACACAACCCATGTCATGTCGAATGCTGACATCGAAGAATTGGTCTCATATGCGCAGCACGCGCCGACCGCTTTCAATCTTCAGAATTGGCGCGTTGTGGCCTTTTCTTCAAAGGCACAAAAGGAAGCGCTGAAAGCTGCCGCCTATGGCCAGCAAAAAGTTGCCGATGCGGCTGTGACCTTTGTCGTTGCGGGCATCAAGGACGGCTATAAGGAAATTGGCCGTCTCGCCAAGCCGCTGCTCGACGCTGGTGCGATCGACCAGGCCGCTTATGACGGCTGGGTTGGCATGACGGTTGGCTCGCATGAGAACAATCCGCAGCTCCAGCATGATGAAGCGTACCGTTCAGCATCACTCGCCGCGATGACATTGATGCTTGCTGCTCAAGCCAAGGGCTATGTCTCAGGCCCAATGAGCGGCTTTGTTCCGGATCAGGTTTCGGCAGTCGCTGGTCTCGGTGCTAATGAAGTGCCCGTGATCCTTATCGCTGTTGGTCGTGCTGCCGAAGGCAACTGGCCGCGCAAGCCACGCCGTGCGCTTTCTGAACAAGTGAAAATCGTCTGATTTTCGTCATTCGATATTGATCGATATTTTTTAATCCGGCGGGGCGACCCGCCGGATTTTTTATGTCATCAGTAAAAAAGAAAAATCAGGCGCTCACGCCAATAAATCGCAAAATCGTTTTGAAGATGATTGATTGCGGATCGGCGATGCCCTCAATCACATTGAAGTGATTGCGTCCTTCAACACCGATTGCTGGTTCTGATCCCTGCCAAAGTTTTGCGAGATCAACACTATGACGACAAAACTCGGATGATTCTTCCGCGCCATAAATCGGCAGCATCGGCACCGGATCATGAGGTGTCTGCACGAAAAGATTAAGCGCATCGGCACTTTCTTTGGTCAAACGCAATTGTTCATTGATTGATGTATGAAGCAGAGCCCTGACATCAAAAACACCTGACACGGGAACAGAACCCCGAAACGGATTCTTATCGAGACCGTGAAGAGACCAATTTGTGGCGCTCATCGCTGCCGCCAAATACCCTCCGGCTGAGTGTCCCGCGACCACCCAATTCTTCTTTTCATCATTTGTCAGATGCTGTTTATACAAAGCAACAACGGCTTTGCGAAGAGACACAACAATATCGGCAATCGTCACTTGCGGACAAAGCGGGTAATTGACAACCGCGACAGTAATACCCGCATCGACCAGCGCATCAACGACCCATGAAAACTCGTTCTTCGTAAAGCTGCGCCAATAGCCGCCATGAATGAAGAGGCACGCGCCCTTAGGCTGGTTTGCGCGGAATATATCCATGATCTCGCGCGGATCTGACCCATAACTGATATCGGCAATCGGAGCGCGCCGCGCTCGCGTCGCAGCCGCCCACTCACCCCATTTGGGTTGATAGGTCGCTGCATCGCTTACCCGCAAACGCGGATTATACTCGTTCTCGCACCATTGCGGATCATCAAAGCGTGTTTGGACACTCATTCTATGGCTCCTGCCCTTTAGAACTCTTACCTTTTTGGGCCCTTGCGCCGGACAACCGCGCGTGAATACGATAGCGCGCTCTTATCCAATCGCAAAGCCGGAGTGACGCCGCCCATGACCTCAGACCCTTTTGCGCTCCCGGAAGGAACGCGCGTCATTGTCACCGCCGGCGCCTCAGGCATTGGTCGCGCGATTGCTGATCTATTGATTGCGCAAAAGGCGCGCGTTCACATCTGCGATGTTGATGAGGCGCATCTTGCCGATTTCAAACGTGCTCATCCCACGCAAGGCGTGACAAAGGCAGACGTATCAAAGGAGAGCGATGTTGCGCGCTTATTCGATGATGCAAAGCATAGTCTTGGTGGGCTTGATGCGCTCGTGAACAATGCGGGCATCGCGGGACCAACCGGAAAAGTTGAAGATCTGTCTCCTGAAGATTGGACACGCACCATCGAGATTTGTCTCACCGGACAATTTCTCTGCACGCGCCTTGCTGTGCCTTTAATCAAAGCGGCAGGCGGTGGTTCGATTATCAATATGTCATCAGCCGCGGGTCGATTTGGCTATGCGTTTCGCACGCCCTATGCTGCCGCGAAATGGGGGGTGATTGGATTAACCCAATCGCTCGCGAAAGAACTTGGACCTGACAATATTCGCGTGAATGCGATTT
>RFXE01000080.1 GCA_009921785.1 Alphaproteobacteria bacterium | reverse complement strand
TTGCGCGCCGAAGAGGATCGCCGGGCGATGATTGAGGGCGTGGCGTCGGGTCTGATCGATGTCATCGTGTCCGATCATAATCCGCAAGATGTTGAAGCGAAGCGGCAACCTTTTATAGAATGTGCGGATGGCGCGATTGGGCTTGAGACGATGCTGTCCGTTGCATTGCGCCTCGTTCACAATGGTGATGTGACGATGCCGCAACTCTTCCGTGCTCTGTCAACAAAACCTGCTGATATTTTGGGTCTACCGCAAGGTCGTTTGCGCAAAGGTGCGCCGGCGGATCTTATACTGTTTGATCCCGATGAGCCTTTTGTGCTCGATCCTGAAAAGCTTCATTCGCGTTGCAAGAATACGCCGTTTGATGGGTCGCGTTTACAAGGCCGCGTTCATATGACGATGGTTGACGGGCGTATCGTTCAAGAATCCTGATCAAAAGATAAAATCGAAACAAGGTCGCGCTGATGTCTGAAGATGTTTTAGCATTCTTGGCTGTTTTTGTTGGCTATCTCTTCGGCTCGATTCCGTTTGGTGTGATTTTGACTCGTCTCTTTGGCGCCGGTGATTTGAGACAAGTCGGCTCGGGCAATATTGGTGCAACGAATGTGTTGCGCACAGGGCGCAAAGGGCTGGCGGCCGCAACTTTGATTGGCGATATGCTCAAAGGCACGGCGGCGGTTTTGGTGGCGGGTTATGTTTTTGGGCCTGAAACAACTGTGCCTGCTGCGGTTGCGGTCTTTCTTGGGCATCTATTTCCCGTCTGGCTTAAATTCAAAGGCGGGAAAGGCGTGGCGACCTATCTCGGGGTGACGCTCGCGCTTCAACCGCTCGCTGCGCTTGCTTTTACCGTAAGCTGGTTGATCACGGCGCGTATTTCGCGTTACTCTTCTTTGTCGGCTCTTATTGCGAGCCTAGTGTCTCCGTTTGTTGCCGCGTATTTCGGCGATGTTCGTATCGGTGGCGTTCTTTTCCTTCTCACAATTGTGCTGTGGGTGACGCATCGCGCGAATATCTCGCGTTTGATTGCGGGCACCGAAGGGCGGATCGGAGCCAAGAATGGCGGAGCCACCGAAGCCGGATCAACCGGCGGGACAAGCACTGACGGATCGTCAGCGCCTTGATTGGCTAAGGCTAACCCGCACATCAAGCATTGGCCCGCGCACCTTCAGATCTCTTTTAAATCGATATGGCGGTGCCGCTGCCGCTCTTGAAGCCTTGCCAGCGCTTCTCAAAGCGCAAGGGCGCGCCTCCAAAGTTGTGAGTGTTACTGAAGCCGAAGATGAAGTGGCACTTGCGTCCAAAATGGGTGTTCGTTTTATCGCTATGGGCGAGCCCGATTATCCTCCGCTGTTGCGTATGATCGATTCTGCGCCGCCCATAATTGGTGTGCGCGGACGCGTATCGATTCTCTCAAAACCGTCTGTGGCAATTGTGGGCTCACGTAACGCGTCGGCAGCCGGTTTGAAAATGGCAGGCCTTATGGCCGCCGATCTCGGTAAACTCGCTTTTGTGGTCGTGTCTGGCCTCGCGCGCGGCATTGATGCCTCTGCGCATCGCGCTTCTTTATCATCTGGCACGGTTGCGGTGCTTGCTGGTGGCCATGATCGCCCTTATCCCGATGAACATCGTGATCTGCTTGATGCGATTGCAGACACAGGCGCCGTTGTCAGCGAGATGCCGATGGGATGGGAGCCGCGTGGGCGTGATTTCCCCCGCCGCAACCGGATCATTTCAGGATTGAGTTACGGTGTCGTGATCATCGAGGCGGCGTTGCGATCAGGTTCATTGATCACGGCGCGTTTCGCCGGAGAGCAGGGTCGCGATATTTTTGCGGTACCGGGATCGCCGCTTGATCCGCGCTCGGAAGGAACCAACGCACTTATTCGCGAAGGAGCAACCTTGATCACGTCGGCGGATCATATTGCTGAGGCTTTGGCGCCTGTCCTGGGGCGGCTTCCGTTCATGGGCGGGGCCGAGGAAGGGAAAGATTTGTCCCTCGGCCCCTTCTGGGATGAGCTCGATCCCGATCTCGACGACGCGGAGAGGACGACCGCTTTCGCCGAGGACGCACCGGACGACAAAATGGAGGTGATTTTGCCGCGAGATCACATTTTTGCATTACTCGGAACGACGCCGATTCCCATCGATGATCTCGTCAGGCTTTCGGGACGCCCCGTTGCATCAGTTCGCACACTTCTCGTCGAGCTCGAACTTGAGGGACGTATCGCGCGGCAAGACGGCGGACTGATTACAGCCGTCTTACCGCGTTAATGCCGTTAGGTCAGATCGCCGCGTGATTTTGCCACTTGGCCATTGGCTTCGATACGGGCCATTTCGAGGAAATAGGCCAGAAGATCGAAATTCGCCTTGCGCGCAATCGCGCTCAGTTCGAATGTCATTTTAGCAAGATAGACCGCAATCTCGTCATTATCGCTCGTAATCTTGGGCGATGGCTTGGCATGACGGGGGAACACGGTAACGGTACGATCGTCGAGTCTTTCTGCAACTTGGGTGGCCATGGCTCAGTCCTCTTTCGGCTTGTGGTCTTCGGTTTTGAAAACGCTGAAGGAAGAACGCACGCAATCCGCGAATACAACTAATAACTGAGACTTTTACAAAATAACTCTTGCGGTTGTGTTACGTCAATCCAGAAAATTGTTCAAGTCGGTGTACACAAACTCATTTCACCGACTTGACGTTGAGGAATTCACACCAAATTTTTGAGAATGATAAGAAATACACTGCGTTTAACATGTTAAACGACACAGGCTTTTTAAAATGACGCGTAGAAATAGAAAAAATATCCCCTAAAATGCAAAATATGACGTTAGGGAAGTATAAAATATCCATAGAGGAGAGGAATCGTTACCATCGCGCAGAGGGTCTGAAGCGTTAAAATCTCGGCCATGAGGGACGCATTTCCCCCAAGTTGCCTCGCTAAAATATAGGAAGCACTGGCTGTCGGTACCGCCATCGAGAGAATTGTTACTGAAAATGCGGTACCAGAAACATTAAAAATCCGTGCAAAGGCCACAGCCAAAAGCGGCATGACAATTAACTTTGCGGTAAGGGCGATAACATGCGGTGCGCCGATGCGCGGCATGCGCTGAAGTTCAAGCCCGGCACCAGCCGCTAGCAATCCTGCCGCCAATGACGCCTGCCCGATTAACGTGATCGGCGCAAAGACAGGCGCCGGAATCCATTTAACCACCGGATTAAGAAGAAGGCCGATTACACAGGACCAGATAAAGGGGTTCTTGATGATCGTTGATCCGTAACGGGACAAAGACATTTCTTGTCCCTGGGCATAGCGCGTGATCACGCCAACCGACAAAAAGTTGAGAAGCGGAATCATCGCGGCAATCGCGACGGCGCAAAGCGTTGCCCCTTCACGACCATGAAGGCTTGTCGCGAGAGCAAAGGCGACAAAGGAATTCCAGCGGATCGCGCCTTGAAAGATTGAACTGAAAGACGCGCCATCGATCGCAAAATAGTTTTGCAAGAATTTTCTGAACAGCAAAAGTCCGGCCGCGATGGTGAGGAGCGAGATAACGAGCGTCGCGCCCATGGACAAAAAGGGCGTTGAGCCGAGATCAGCATTCGCCATGGTCGAAATGATCATGGCGGGGAACAGAATGAGATAGGTCACTCTTTCGAAACCGTCCCATGCCTCGCGACGGATCATATGGCTCGATTTCAACGCTGCCCCAATCGCAATGACGAGAAAGACAGATAAGAGATTGGACAGGGCCGACATCGAATATGCAACTCAAGTTAAAATGATGAAGGGGTTAAAATCTTGATCCCGAAAAACGGTCGATAAAAGCTTGCAGCAGATAGGCGGCTGCCATTTTATCGACGAGTTCGGCGCGGCGCGCGCGTGAAGTGTCCGCTTCGATCAGGGTGCGGGTGACAGCGGCGGTTGAAAGCCGCTCGTCCTGACAAAGTATAGGCAGACTCGTCAATTTAGCGAGATTGCGCGCGAATGCGGTGGTCGCTTGAACGCGGGGGCCCATAGTCCCGTCCATATTGACGGGGAGGCCAAGAACGAAGGCACCAATATTATGGCGTTCGGCCAAAGCGAGGAGAGCGGCGGCATCTTTGACGAATTTGGTGCGACGAATGGTTTCAACGGGGCTCGCGATCCGGCGTTCGACGTCCGAAATCGCAATGCCGATGGTTTTTGTGCCGAGATCAAGGCCCATCAACCGTGCCGAACGGGGGAGGGAGGCGAGGCAAGCCCGTTCTTCGTCCGGATCACTGATCATTCGCTTAACTGACCTCCCATCCGGCCGGTTGGCCAGATTTCACGGCTTGATACCCTGCCATTGCGGCCCAGACAAACCGGATGCTATAGGCCGGACACGGAATCGGGATCAAACTCAGGCTCTTTTAGCCGATTAGGAACGGGAGCGGAAATGTCTGTCGATCAGGCGACCGTGCGGCGGATTGCGCGTTTGGCGCGCATCGCTGTCACCGACGAAGAAGTCCCTCATCTTCAGGGGGAACTCAATGCCATGCTGTCTTTCGTTGAGCAGCTTAACAGCGTTAATGTCGACGGCGTCGAGCCGATGACATCGGTCACGCCGATGGCCATGAAGAAACGTGCCGATGTTGTGACGGACGGCGATATTGCCGATGTCGTGACAGGCAATGCGCCGCAAACCGAGGATCATTATTTCCTCGTTCCCAAAGTTGTTGAATAAGCGAGCGCTCACATGACCGATTTGACAAAGTTGACGCTTGCCGATGCGCGTGATGCGCTCAAAGCAAAAACAATCTCCGCGCGCGAACTCACCGATGCGCATATCAGCGCCATGGAAAAGGCGAGCGCGTTAAATGCCTATGTGCTCGACACACCCGATCACGCCCGTGCAATGGCCAAAGCCTCGGATGAGAAACTCGCAAAAGGTGCGGGCGGTCCGCTCGAAGGTATTCCGCTCGGCATCAAGGATCTCTACGCAACCAAGGGCGTGCGCACCACTGCGTGCTCCAAGATCCTCGGCAATTTTGTTCCCGAATATGAATCGACCGTGACAAGCCAGTTGTGGCGCGATGGTGCGGTGATGCTCGGCAAACTCAACAATGACGAATTCGCGATGGGCTCATCCAATGAGTCATCCGCCTTTGGTCCTTCGGTATCGCCGATCTTGCCGCCGAATATGGCACCTGCTCAAGCGAAAGCAAAACTTGCTGGCGATAAAAAAGGTTTGCTTGTTCCGGGTGGATCTTCTGGTGGATCTGCTGCTGCGGTCGCCGCGCAACTCTGCCTCGGTGCAACGGCCACTGACACCGGCGGTTCAATCCGTCAGCCTGCGGCCTTCACAGGCACTGTCGGTATCAAGCCGACTTATGGCCGTTGCTCGCGCTGGGGTATTGTGGCGTTTGCGTCATCGCTTGATCAAGCGGGACCGATTGCGAAAACCGTTCGCGATACCGCGATCATGTTGCGCTCAATGGCTGGCCATGATCCGAAAGATACAACATCGGTGGATCTATCTGTTCCCGATTACGAAGCCGCAATTGGCAAATCGGTGAAAGGCATGAAGATCGGTATTCCGAAAGAATATCGCGTCGATGGTATGTCTCAAGAAATTGATGCGCTCTGGACTAAAGGCGCTGAGATGCTCAAAGCCGCCGGTGCGGAGATCGTCGATATTTCTTTGCCGCACACGCAATATGCTTTGCCTGCTTATTACATTGTAGCACCGGCAGAAGCCTCGTCGAATCTCGCGCGTTATGATGGCGTGCGTTATGGCGTGCGCGTGCCCGGTAAAGATATCATCGACATGTATGAGAAGACTCGCGCCAACGGCTTTGGTGCCGAAGTGCGTCGCCGTATCATGATCGGCACTTATGTTCTCTCTGCTGGCTATTACGACGCTTACTATGTGCGCGCGCAGAAAATCCGCACGCTCATCAAACAGGATTTCGAGAAGGCCTATGCGTCGGGCGTTGATGCGGTGCTCACACCCGCAACACCGTCACCCGCATTCGGTATTGGCGAGAAGAGTGGTGCTGATCCAGTTGAAATGTATTTGAACGATGTCTTCACCGTGACTGTGAATATGGCGGGACTTCCGGGTCTCGCCCTTCCCGCTGGTCACTCATCAGACGGGTTGCCTTTGGGCCTTCAACTCATCGGTCGCCCCTTTGATGAAGAGACCTTGTTCTCGCTCGGTGAAGTCATTGAACAAGCGGCCGGTCGCACGACTTTCCCGAATGCCTGGTGGGCGTGATGCCGCTTTATGAAGCGCTATACGAAGGATTAAAGCCGTTTACGTGGCTTATCTTTCAAGCGTTTTTTGATCCGATCGTGATTGCGATTGGTGTGCTGATGGGGTGGAAAGCCAATCAGTTCGGCAAGCTCATTCTTGCGGGTCTTGCCGCAGGGCTTGCCGGAACTGCCGTAACCTTTCTTCTGCGCATGATTGATATTTCATGGTTTGAAGGCGGCTATATGTTCGGTGGTGCGCATGCGTTGTTTCGTATTTTTGCCGGATTTGGGTGGAGTCTATTGGGATATAGTGGCGCGCGGATTAGAAATCGACGCGGCGATAAATTGCATCAAGCTTAAGAGTTAACTCTAATCTGGGAATCGTAATCATTGCATCCAGTGCCTCGATCACTTCGGGCTTTTGCGGAAATCCGTCTGTCCCTTTGATCCACGCCCAAACGCACGCCTTATCCTGCGCAACGATCAGATAGGCTTCAAGCGAAGTGAGTGCGAGATATTCGATTTGCTTGGGGCCGAAATCTTCTGACGTCGTGGAGGGCGAGAGAATCTCAATGATCGCTACCGCTTCGTCTGTGCGGCGATCTTTCCCTGAGCGATTGGAGGGCGTGATCAGAATGTCGGCCAGTCTCAGCGTATCCTCGCCAGTCTGAAGTGCGAAATCGCCTGCTGCGATGTGATAGTCGTCCGGATCAATGTTCTGCAGGAGCAGACCAAGAAGGTTGGTTGTGATCTTTGAATGATTCCATGTCGTTTGGTTCATCATCACGGGGTGGCCTCGCACAAGCTCATAGCGCCCGTCCTGCCTTTCGGCCCAGGCTTCAAACGCTTCGATACTCATACGCGGGACAGAAATTGACGGAACAACAGGACGATTCATGGCGGGCCTCGATTTGTGACGAGCCTCTCAGCATCCGACCTCAGCCGTAGCCTCCCAAAGCTAGAATAGGCGGGGTCGAGTGTAAAGGCGCAAAACCCCTTGACCACGCGCCGCATCAGCCGCAAAAGACGCATAAATGCATCGGTATTTCAGGATTTTTCCGTAATGAACGCCATTGTCGATACGCGCACGCCGGACCCCAAAAAATTTATTAAAGGGGCGACCGGGGATTGGGAAATCATCGTCGGATTGGAAATCCATGCGCAGGTGACCTCTGAGGCAAAATTGTTTTCGGGCGCGTCAGCTTCTTATGGTGGCGAACCGAATGCGCATGTCTCGCTCGTCGATGCCGCGATGCCCGGCATGTTGCCGGTGATCAATCAGGAATGCGTGGCGCAGGCCATTCGCTCAGGCCTTGGTCTCAATGCACAAATCAATTTGCGCTCGGTGTTTGATCGCAAGAACTATTTCTATCCCGATCTGCCGCAGGGCTATCAG
>RFXE01000079.1 GCA_009921785.1 Alphaproteobacteria bacterium | reverse complement strand
GGTGGAGCAAAAAGCCGATTGTTGAAATGCTCATTCCCTCAACACTTGACGATTCATTGGCGCCCCGCGGCGCTCATGTGGCAAGCCTCTTCTGTCAACATGTTGCACCAGAATTGCCGGATGGCTCATCATGGGACAATCATCGTGATCTCGTTGCGGATTTAATGATTGATACCGTTGATGCTTATGCGCCGGGCTTTCGTACAAGTGTCATTGCACAACAGGCACTCACACCGCTCGATCTCGAACGAACCTTTGGTCTGGTGGGTGGTGATATATTTCACGGAGCACTCAGCCTTGATCAGCTTTATTCATTGCGACCAATGTTGGGTTATGCCGATTATCGCACACCGCTTGAGGGGCTCTATCAATGCGGCTCAGGAACACATCCCGGTGGCGGTGTTACAGGCGCGCCGGGCTTCAATGCGGCTCGGGAAATCTTGAAAGATATTGGCTAAACGATAAAAACCTTGCCATCAAGGCAGTCTTATTTTGCAGGTCTCGATAAATTCTTCGAGATCATAGATCTGCGCGAGCGGGCGAAGAGCATCAGGTATATTTAAAAGTCTAAAATTTGCGCCTTGACGCGTTGCACGACTTTTCATCGTCGCAACAAGCGCCAATGCGCTTGAGTCCAAAGGACCCGCTTGCGACAAATCAAGAATAAAAGACTGGTCGCGCGAAGCGGTAGGGAGCTTTGAAAGCAACTGGTTTACGGTGGCCAATGTCACAGGCCCTTCAGGCGCGAGCGTCACAACGCGATCTATCATTCGCCGTTCTTCTTTTTAAGCACATCAATTAGACCAGAAACGCCTGATGATGAAACGAGCGATCCAAATTCATCACGATAGGCTGCGATCAAACTGATACCCTCAACAGTGACGTCGTAAACCTTCCAACCAGCCGCGCTGTTGATCAGACTATAATCAATCGCAACAGGTTGTGGGCGGCCAATCATTTGCGTTTTCACTGTGACGTCATTGGCGTTGGAATTCGCTTTCGTGCCCTTCACTTCTATATCGAGCTCTTTGAGTGAGGCAATGGCATTTGAATAAGTGCGCGTCAGCAATCGGCTGAATTGCTCTACAATTTCCTTTTGTTCTTGCGGCGTTGCTTTCGCCCAGTTACGGCCCATCGCAAATTGCGTGATGCGCAAGAAATCAAAACGTGGAACGATGAGGCGTCCGACAATATCGGCAATTTTCGGTGAATTCGGATTTTGTAATTCAGGATCGTTCCGCACGGCATTTGTGACTTCGGATGCCAAGCGGCGCACAAGATCATCAGGTTGCACTGTCTCAGCGCGCGCAAGGGGTGCCATCACCAAAAAGGCAAAGGCGAAAAATGCCATCGCGAATGAACGAAGAGTATGTGACATTTAAAAAAACCAATCAGGGCTGCGATGAGCCCGCCTTCGCGTTACGACCTTCTTGAACAAGGTTGAAACGGCGCTGCCAATAAAGATTACGAATAAAGACATAGCGATCAAGGCTTGATGCCGCAATGAGCCCTTCATTCGCCTTCGCATCCGCGCGGGTGGCCAGATATTCAGTGCCAGCAAGCGCATAATAGGTATTTGTTGGCAATAGATTGCGCGCATCAGTAACAATACGTGCACCGCGTCCTGCTGTTTCACGAAGGGTTGAAGGTCCAAGCAGTGGCAAAACTACATAAGGACCCGTTGAGAAACCCCATACGCCTAAGGTCTGTCCGAAATCGCCATAGGATTTCTTAAGGCCGATCTTAGTGCCTACATCAAAGATGCCCCCAATCCCGACTGTCGTGTTCACGATCACGCGGCCGAAATCAGTGCCCGCTTGCGAACCCCGTCCCTGCAGCGCATGATTAAGGCCCGCATACACATCATCAAGATTATCGAAGGCATTGCTTACGCCCTGCCGAACGGGTTGCGGCAAAACGCCATTCCATACCGAGACAAGAGGGTTGATGATGACTGTATCGATCACATCATTCAGACCGAAAGTAGCGCGATTGACGCTCTCGAGCGGATCATAAGGCGCGGGCATGGTCTCGTCCGCATACGCGCTTCCCGCGAGCGAAAGCCCAAGCGATAGACCGAGAATTAATTGCCGAATGAACGCCATTACTTTGTCTGCCCCGGCGTTTCCGCCGCCTTATTGAACAAAAATTGACTGATGAGCTTTTCGAGAACCATAGCCGACTGAGTTTTCATCACCCTATCGCCCTGAGCCAAATACTCCGGAACCCCGCCTGACTCCAAGCCAATATATTGCTCACCCAAGAGACCAGACGTCAGAATTGTGGCGATTGTGTCTTTCGAGAAACGAAAAGCGGAGGAAATTCTAAGACGCGCCACTGCCTCATAGGTTTCCCCGTCAAGACTGATCGATTCGACACGTCCGACGACGACCCCGGCACTCTTCACCGGCGCGCGCACTTTTATCCCACCGATATTGTCAAACCGGGCCTCGATCACATAGGCCGTGCCGGTGTCAAAACCGGCCAAATTGCCAACTTTGAGGGCGAGAAATAGCAGCGCCAAAATGCCGAGAGCCACGAAAGCGCCGACCGCGAGATCAAATTGGGAGCGGTTCATCAGTTTAATCCTCGGAACATCATGACGGTCAAAACAAGATCTAACAACAAAACGGCCAATGACGATGTGACAACCGTCCGCGTTGTCGCAGTTGATACGCCCTCAGCCGTCGGTACTGCAAAAAATCCTTCGAATACGGAGATCAGTCCGACAGCAACGCCAAAGACGATGCTCTTCAAAACACCATTCACGATATCGATACGCACATCGACACTGGCCTGCATTTGCGACCAGAAAGCGCCATCGTCAATGCCAATCAATTTAACGCCGATGATCCAAGCACCGCAAACGCCCGCTGCCGAAAACAAGGCAGCCAATAAAGGCAAAGAGAAAATCGCTGCAAGAAAACGGGGGGCGATAACACGCGCGAGAGGATCAACTGCCATCATGTCCATCGCCGCTAATTGATCGGTTGCCCGCATCAAACCAATTTCTGCCGTAACAGCCGAGCTTGCGCGCCCTGCAAAAAGAAGTGCCGATACAACGGGTCCTAATTCGCGCACGAGCGACAGGGCAACAATAACGCCCAAGGCTTCGGTTGAGCCGTAACGTTGCAAAACTTCATAGCCTTGAACGGCAAGCACCATGCCCACAAAGAGCCCTGAGACAATTACAATTGAAAGAGAACGAACGCCTGAGAAATAAAGCTCTCGAATAATAAGACCGAAGCGCAGAAAAACGACGCCCAAGACACGAAAAACCGCAAATGCAAATCTTGCGGCAAGACCCAGCCGATCAAGCCGACTTGTGACCGCATGACCCAAAGAGGTGAGAAGTGAAATCGGATCTGCTTTCATGATGCGAGCAGATCTCCGACATAATCACGCGCCGGATAATGAAACGGCACCGGGCCGTCGGGCAACCCATCAGCGAATTGACGAATAAACGGATCGGTCGAAACGCGAATATCATCGGGTGCGAGATCGCAATAAACTTTTCCAGCTGATAAAACCACAACACGATCAGCAAGGCGCAATGTCTCATTCAGATCATGCGTGACAATGATGGATGTCATGCCAAGAGCAGCGTTCAATCGCTTTATCAAACGACCAATGATGCCAACAGAAATTGGATCGAGACCGGTAAATGGCTCATCATAAAGCATGATTGAAGGATCAAGCGTAACAGCACGCGCGAGAGCAACGCGACGGGCCATGCCGCCGGATAATTCGGAAGGCATAAGGTGTGCCGCACCACGCAACCCGACGGCTTCGAGCTTCATCAACACAAGCGTGCGGATCATGTCTTCAGATAAATCCGTTTGCTCGCGATAGGGAAATGCGACATTTTCGAAAACCGAAAGATCGGTGAACAACGCGCCAAATTGAAACAACATGCCGATTCGACGACGCAACGCATAAAGCGCAGATTTCGATAGAGTCGGAACATTTTGGTCTTCGACAAAAACGCGTCCCACGCTTGGGGTCAGGCGTCCGCCAATTAATCCGAGCAAGGTCGTTTTGCCACCGCCCGACGCGCCCATGATGGCGACGATTTCGCCCCGCCGAATGGTCAAGCTCAGATCGTCAAGAATGGTCCGCTCACCATAGGCAAACCGCACATTCTCGATTCTGATAATATCTTGACGCTCACTCATTTCGACTCGCCGCCACCTTTGACCGGTTTTGTCCCAAGCTGCATTCAATTGCAAACAAGTTACGGCAAAATGAAGGTGAATGGTTCACTTGAGCTCAATAAACGCCTTTGAGCAGAAAACGCCGATTGATCGGTTGGAGCGGTCGCGCATTCATCGGAAAAATCAGTTTGAAGACGTCTATATCCGCTTGCGCGACCTCGATGGGCTCTTCAAAGACAACCCAGTCCACATTTTCGGTACAGGGCGGCATGGTCAGCGATCCCCTATAACGGAAAACACCGCGCCCCTTTGGCAAAAGCGCGTTCGGATCAGCTGGGTTCGGCAAAGTTTGGGTCCCTAATTTACCGGGCGCATGCCCCATCATTTGCGAAAAGACCTCGTTGCGATCGCCTGCCCGCACAAAAACCGAAACCATGGCCAGCTTCTTTTGGCCCTGCGTGTGAACAAACTGAATTTCCATCGCGTGGCGAACACCATCAATCGCATGTTCGGCCGGCACATGAAAAAGAATCTGCTTCAAAGCGAATTCTTCGCTGCCAAGCTTCATCGTGCTGCCTTTAGCAACCTGCGCATAGACTGAGCGGACATTGTTGACGACCGGAAATGCCTGGGCTTTCCAGTCAAATGTGAGATTTTCGATCGACGAAATGAAATAGGGTCTGAGATCTATCGGCGATTGCTCGAGTCCTGCACCACAAGCCGCATTGGCAGCTTCAAGCTCGGCCCATTTTTGAGGACCTTCCGGACCATCATAGGTCCACGCCTTCCCTTCTTGAGCCACACTTCCGCCGATTTGGAGGATAAGACCAATAAACCCAGCAGCTATGAAACGCTTAAACATCTGCACCCGATACTCCATCACATAGGCCAGAAGACGGCCAAGCGTCTCATATTTCTAGCGATTTTCGTGCCAAGACCCTGAATTTTGGCCAAAATAGGCCTTAGAAATCGCTCGCGATCCCTTTATTCTCCCAATCGCCATAGCGGACCGGTTCGGGGCCGGATCGGCCATGTACTTCCTGCGGACGGACTTGATCCTGAACGATTTGGCGTCGTTCGGCAGCCTCGGCCAGCGCCCGCTGCGCCTCCGGCGTCAAGGTCTTGGTAGGTTCCACTTCATCAGATCTCGGGTCTGGCTCAGCCATGATCTCATCCCCTAAGGACGCTTACAGCACTTGCGGTTCGCGCCGTTCTGGTCGCATAGAGGGCGCGGGTCAAGGCAAAGTCCTGACCGTTTCGATCCGGCAGAGGACTTTCGGTGCCATCCCGCGTTTCTAATTCAAACGAGCCGTCATCGCCGCATCCCGGCCTCGCCGCGCGGGCTTTAGCGGTGACGGCTATTGATGATTTCATTACCAAAGGCCAGCCGCTGGACGAAACGCTCGAGCGCTTATTCGAGACGCCTGCAGCGCGCGAGCTTCCCGATCGGGATCGCGGCCTTGTTCGCGCGATCAGTATGGCCGCGATCCGTCGCCTCGGCACAATTGCAAAAGCCCTCGAGGCGCGGGTCGAGCGCGGATTGCCAAACCATTCCGGCAATTTGGAAGCGATTCTGATTTCAGGCGCCGCGCAGATTTTATTTCTCGATGTTCCTGATCACGCCGCCGTCGATCTGTCGGTTCGCTTGGTTCAAGCCAATCCCGACGCGAAGCGTTTCACATCCTTGGCTAATGCGGTCATGCGCCGGATTGCACGGGAAAAAGACGAGATTCTCAAAGCCTCCGATCCGCTTTTAACCGACACACCCGAATGGCTCGCGGCGCGATGGACCAAAGCTTATGGCGCGGATAACGCCGCAAAGATTGCTGCGGCCTTTCGTGCGGAACCGGCAATTGATGTCACGGTGCGTGCCGATCCCGAACTCTGGGCTGAAAAACTGAATGCGAAGATTTTGCCTACGGGCTCGCTTCGTTTGCGCGATCGTACACCGGTGCGCACCTTGCCCGGATATGACGAGGGTGCCTTTTGGGTTCAAGACGCGGCAGCCGCTTTACCCGTGCGCTTGCTTAATCCGCAGCCTGGTGAAGCTATCGCCGATCTTTGTGCCGCGCCGGGTGGAAAGACCGCGCAGCTCGCGCTTTCAGGAGCTCATGTTACGGCCGTTGATCGATCAGAAAAAAGATTGATCCGCCTTTCCGAAAATATGAAGCGCCTCGGTTTCACCGTTGATGTCGTAACCGCCGATGCGAGCCTGTGGCGGGGTGGTCCTTTTGACGCCATCCTTGTCGATGCGCCATGCACAGCAACGGGAACGATCCGCCGCCATCCTGATGTTGCTTGGCTCAAAGCGGAGGAAGATCTTTCGAAACTCGCGCGTCTGCAGCAACGACTACTTGATCACAGTGCGGAGCTTTTGAAGCCGGGCGGTCGCTTGATTTATTGCACCTGTTCGCTCGAGCCTGAAGAAGGCGAGCTTCAGATCCGGGACTGCCTTGTCCGTAACCCGTCCTTAAAGCTCGTTCCCTTCGAGGCGGCAAAGCTTCCGTTTTTGGGGTCATCCCTTGCGTCGGCGATTACCCCTGAGGGCTATCTCAGAACTTTACCTTTCATGATGGATGATCCTGATCCGCGCCTTGCCGGTCTCGATGGATTTTTCGCCGCCCAGCTCAAAAAAGCCTGAGCGCGAACCGGACCAGCTTTTCACAGACGACGCGCCTTGCTGAGGCCTCAATTTGGACCTTTGACGGCATTTGGGATAAGAATGCCGATAGTGAAGTCGATCAAGCGGGGTAAAGCCATATGACAAGCGAAAGACGCGGTGGCGTCGGACGCATGGCGAAATTTGCCCTGCGACGAGCCGCTGTCAAAGCCGTCTCCGGCTTGATCGCTCCGTTTCGCTGGTTGAGCTTTTCGCCTTTTGGCGGCCGGATCGAGCGCATTCTGATTGCGCCGCAAGATCTGCGAACAAGTGACCCTACAGCTGCGGGCGACATCTATTCCGGTTATTTTGCCTTTGCAGGAAAAATTCTCGCAACCGAAGGACAATCACCTTTCACGGCATTTCCTCCGTCGCGCGCTTGGGCTGAGACGCTGAATGGCTTCGGATGGCTTCGCGACATTCGCGCTGCTGACACCGCACTGTCGCGGGCCAATTCCCGCACGCTGGTGGATGATTGGATCAAGACAAATGGTCGGCCGAATAGCTCCGAAGCGTGGTTGCAATCGGTTGTTTCGCGTCGGTTGATTTCGTGGATCAGCCATTCGCCTGTTATTCTCGATGGGGCGGACCGCGCTTTCTATCGCCGCTTCATGATGTCGATCCGGCGGCAAGCAGCCTATCTATGGAAAGAATCCAGAACATTTGGCATTGAGGCAGGACGTCTTGAAGCCGCCATTGCGCTGACCGCTGTTGCTCTTTGCACCAATCTGGGAATGGGCCGCAAACGCCGCATTGTGAAACATCTCATCAAGCAATTGCAAAAAGAAATTCTATCTGACGGCGG
>RFXE01000078.1 GCA_009921785.1 Alphaproteobacteria bacterium | reverse complement strand
TGGTACCAACCCCAATGTCCCGATGTTTCCCAGAGTGATTTATCAAGAAGCTGCGGCGCGTTCACTTCATCATAGCCAAGCCGAGACAACCGGCGACGCATGTAATTGGTCAATGATTGGAAAAGCGTCCAACCCTTTTTATGCCAGAACACGGTGCCCGGCCCTTCTTCCTGGAAATGGAAGAGATCCATCTCGCGGCCCAAGCGACGATGGTCGCGCTTTTCAGCTTCTTCGAGTTGATGGAGATAGGTGTCGAGTTCGTCCTTCTTGGCAAAAGCCGTCGCGTAAATGCGGGTCAGCATCGGCCGCGTTGAATCACCGCGCCAGTAAGCACCTGCCACTTTCATCAATTTGAACGCGTCGCCGATTTTACCGGTCGATGTCATGTGAGGGCCACGGCAAAGATCGAACCAGTCACCCTGCTTGTAAACCTTCAGATCCTCACCCGCCGGAATCGCATCGACGAGTTCAACTTTGAACGCCTCGCCCTTTTTCTCAAAAAGATCGCGCACCGCGTCACGCGTCCAGACCTCTTTGGTGAAGGGGGCGTCGCGCGCGATGATCTTTTTCATCTCCGCTTCGATCGCGGGAAAGTCTTCCGGCGTGAACGGCGTCTCGCGGTAGAAATCATAATAGAAGCCATTCTCGATCACGGGACCGATTGTGACTTGCGTGCCGGGCCAGAGCGACTGCACGGCTTCAGCCAACACATGGGCGCAGTCGTGGCGGATCAGTTCGAGGGCGCGCGGATCGTCGCGGCCAAGAAATTCGATTTTCGCATCCTTGGAAATCGGATCGGTAAGATCGGTCACGGTCCCGTCGAGCGCCATGGCGACGGTCCGTTTCAGCAGAGAGGGGGAAATGCCCTTGGCGATATCAACGCCGGTCACACCCGCTTCAAATTCACGGCGCGCCCCATCGGGAAATGTAAGATGAATCATCGGCTCGTCTCCTTGCTCACTCCTGCGAACGACGCAGGTAAGCTAAACCGGATTCCGATTTCGTTAACGCGGGCTCCGATCACCGGCTTCAATCGGATCGCAACGATAGGTCGGACCAGGATTTGTCCCGCGCCAACGACCATAGAGCCACGGTCTATACCAGCGGGCGAAGGGTGGCAATTCATCCGGCAGAAGGTCGAGCCCCGAGGTGCCCCAAGGGTTACAACGGCATAAACGCGCGAGCCCCACCCAACCTCCGCGCCAAAGGCCGAAGCGGGAAATAGCCTCATCCATATAATGAGAACATGTTGGCAAGTGCCTGCAATGTCTACCTAAAAATGCTGAAAATGTCAGCTGATAGGTACGGATGAGTATGCGCGCAATACGTGCTGGTAACCCTATTATTCGTTTCGCAGTTGCGAGAGGTTGCATTCGAATTAACAACCTCTTAAAACACCGACCAACACGGCGGCAGAAGCCGCGGCCAGAGACAGATGGATGTCATTTGCTTTTCTGACGATTTGCGCACAGCGCGCGCGTTCAATTTTCGCGGTTACATCTATCGCGATTCTGGGAGCAGCGCTCGGCCAAACTGATGCGTCGGCCGCCGAACGTCCTAATCCTGGATGGTTGATTTCGGTTAATGGCAAGACTGTCGTGACCCCGTCCTTTCCGGGCTCAGAGCGCTTTAGCTTCATCAGCTTCCCCGCGAGCAGTGTAGCAAGCCCTAACCTATCAGACCATCTAATCGGCCAGGATGATAGTCTCAGCCTCGTTCTGTTCAGCCCCAACCCGGCCCTCTCCGTTGGTGCGATCGGGCGCTATGACCCTAACCGGTCGACCTTCGACACGTTTTCTGGCTCAAATCAGCGGTGGGCGGTTGAACCCGGCGTCTTTGCTGAATATTGGGCGAGCCCTGACCTCCTGCGTATTCGTGGCGAACTACGTCTTGGCGCCGCCGGTGTGGCCGGCATGACCGGCGATCTTGGAGCTGATTTTGTCCATCGTATCGGTAAACTCGTCATTTCTGCTGGTCCACATATGGGCATGAGCGGCATTGACTACACAAATGCCCGCTTTGGAGATGTCGGGACGACTTATGTGCCAGGAGAAACAATCGGTGCGCGAAGTTTCGGCGCGTCGGGCAATGTGAAATTTGCGTCTGGCCGCAACTGGTCGACCTCGTTTTACGCCAATTACGACCGGATCGTGACCCCAGGCGGCGAAAGCCAAAAAAATTCAAACACGACTGGATTTAATGACGAAGTGCGCGTAGGCGCGTCCTTCAATATGAATTTCACGCCACCGGCTCAGTAAGAGCGGCTTTACTAGCGTCGCCGATCAGGACGCTGCCTGATGCGCCTCGATTTGATCGAGCGCCTTAACCACAGCATCGAAGGTCAAAAGTGTAGAGGCGTGCCGGGCTTTATAGTCCCGCACAGGCTCGAGCACCGCGAGATCGGCCCAATCACCGGTTGGTGCGGGGCCATTTTCCTTAAGCATTGCTCGCATCTGATCGCGCAGCACCCGTAACTGGTCTGGGGTGGTGCCGATGACATGCCGCGCCATTATCGATGAAGACGCCTGCCCGAGCGCGCAGGCTTTCACATCATGGGCAAAATCAACGACATGGCCGTCTTTGACTGAAAGATCGACCGTCACCATCGAGCCGCAGAGTTTTGAATGCGCCGTGGCGCTCGCGTCCGGATGGGCAAGCCGTCCCTGCCGCGGAATATCGGCAGCCAGCTCAAGAATCCGCTTATTGTAAATCTCGTTGATCATTTTCAGACCAGGTTCAACGGGGATATGGCGGTTTTGGACATGCGACACCATATAAGGTCCGCCAAGGAAAAATGCGAGATCGTTTAATGTCGCTGACCCAAGTCATCGACAAGACATGGTCCAATCCTAGAAACCACCCGTATAGATTTCTGAAATCACACTCCCGGAGGCACCATGGACGCCGTGGTTAAGACCCTGAATGTCAGGCAGCTCAAGCCGACAGACACGCCGACGCCGGTTCGCCGCCCCTCGCGCGAAGAGGCAGAAGCCGCCGTGCGTACATTAATTGCGTGGGCGGGTGATGATCCGTCACGTGAAGGATTGCTCGATACGCCCAAGCGCGTTGTAAAAGCCTATGAAGAGTTTTTTGAAGGCTATCAGCATGACGGCCAAGCCGTTCTCGATAAAGTGTTCGAAGAAGTTGCCGGCTATGACGATATGGTTCTGGTGCGCGAAATTCCCTTCTCGTCGCATTGTGAACACCACATGGTGCCGTTCGTGGGCGTCGCCCATGTCGCTTATTATCCGTCTGAAGGCGTTGTTGGTCTTTCGAAGCTCGCACGCGTAGTCGATGTCTTCTCGAAGCGTCTACAAACCCAAGAGACAATGACCGCGCAGATCGTTGAAGCGATCGAAGATGCTTTGAACCCTCGTGGCGTCGCCGTGCTGATCGATGCCGAACATATGTGCATGTCGATGCGCGGCGTCCAAAAACAGGGCGCTTCGACCATTACAACACGGTTTACCGGGATTTTCCGCGATGATCCCGCAGAACAAGCTCGATTTATGTCAATGCTTCAGGGGTTCCGCGCGCGTTGAGCCCTTGAAAATTCCCTTCCCAGCCAGGAAGCCACTGAGTAAAACCCCGCGTAAGCGGGGTTTTATTTTGCCCGATAACCGGATTGATGCTGATGAGCGCTCAAATGAATGTGATCCTGTCCGAAAGTGGCTCAACCGAAGAGGTTGAAAATGGCGCTCTCCTGATGCCGAAATTTGGATCAGACGGGCTATTAACCGCCGTTGCCGTTGATGCCGTGTCAGGCAAAGTGCTTATGGTTGCGCATATGAATAAAGATGCGCTCATCAAAACCGTCGAAACCAATGAGGCCTGGTACTATTCGCGTTCACGTTCAGCGCTGTGGCGTAAAGGTGAAACATCCGGACAGATTCAAAAAATCCGTGAGATCCACGTTGATTGCGATCAAGACGCCCTCGTCTTAATGGTCGATGTTGGCGGTGATGGCGGATGTTGTCACACAGGACGCCCCTCTTGCTTTTATCGGCGTATTGACGGCCTCGACGCCAATCGCCGTGTTAAACTCGCACGGATTTAATCCAATCTCACGTTAGGGTAACTAAATCACTTCTTGTTCAATTAAGAACAGAAGGATCTTCCTCCATGGGGGAATCGACCCATGAAAAAACGATAAGTCCCGTGATGAAGCCGCCAACATGCGCTTCCCACGCAATTGACCCCGCGCCTAATCCAAGCGGAACACCAGCAAGCCCCGTCACAATATTGATGGCGAGCCATAGTAAGATAAAACGCAAAGTACGACGATCACGAAATGTTTTGACGAGAGGAAGCGCGGGTGCGCGATAGGTGCCGCTCGCATCAAGTGAAAATCCCGAAAGGGACTCGCCCGGCTGAAACACAAACCGAATAGCGGCAGCCATGATGCCCGACACTGCCCCTGACGCACCGATCACCGGCATCACATCAGCGCTATGAGTTATGAAATGAAATAAGGCCGCACCGATTGAGGATAATGCGAACAATGCCAAAAATCTGATTGTTCCAATGCGGCGCAAAACCACGCTACCAAAGGCCATCAACCACACCGAATTAATGATGAGATGCGGCCAGCCCGCATGAAGAAAACTGTAAGAGATTAGTGAGAAGGGTAGCGCGCTAGGATGCGCTCTTAAATAAGCAGCAATTTCTGCAAGACCCGCTAAATCTTCCGAGTCCGGCTTTAGACGACTGGCTTCTTCAAGTATCCGGAAAACATCAGAGCCAAAACGATCGGCGAGATCGGCAGGGATAAAGCCGAAAGTTAGATAGATGTCGCTCGCCGCTTCAGGCCCCCAATACCCAAGAACAAACTCAACGAGAACGAATAAAGCGATCAAAATCGGAATAAGCGGGGGCATATTGAAAATCGGTTCCCGCCCCATCACCAACCCCTACAGTTTTTACGCCGCTTGCCAAAGAGTTTACGGCGGCGACGCCCTAGGCTGCAGAAACCTGATCAAGCGCCGAATTGCAAGGGAAAGCCTCAGATTGAGTTAAAATTACAGCGATTGCTTTGAGATTACGGCAGGATTTTTGCCCTAGGACAAATACGAAGAGCTGAAACTCATGGCTAAGCCAAAGACTTAGCCATGCAGGTCAGTCGAACCCGTCCAAAGGCAGCGCCATGAAAAGACCGCTCCCGATACTGATTGCGATTTGTAGCCTGTATTTTTTGCTCCTGACCGCCGCACCTCAAGCGGGAGAGGTAAAATTGCCGTCCGTCTCAACAGCTGCTCTCTCTCAGGGTGCCTTGCCGGCTCCATGGGGATGGCGTGATTTCTGCAGAAAAAATCCTGCAGATTGCGTCGTGCAAAAGACTAGCGCGAATGAGTCTTTCACTTTGACCCCCGAGAAATGGAAAACCATTCTCGAAACCAATGCCAAAGTGAACCAATCAATCGAACCTGTTTCGGATACGGACCATTGGGGGAAGCCTGAAAGCTGGGACTATCCCTCAGACGGTAAAGGTGATTGCGAGGATTATGCCCTTTTGAAACGAGGGCTTTTGATCCGGGCGGGCGTTCCCGCTTCTTCTCTTTTGATGACTGTTGTTATTAATCGTAAGGGCGAAGGCCATGCGGTGCTCACTTTAAAAAGCGATCGCGGCGATTTTGTCCTTGATAACGTAATCAACGAAGTTTTGGCCTGGGAAAGTTCGGGCTATCGATTTGTGCAACGTCAAAGTGAATCTGATCCGAATGAGTGGGTTCGCTTAGGCAATGGCATTGGCGAAGTCTTAGTTGCCGCACGCGATAAAAAATCGCCCTTTGATTGAAAATATTTGATGAGCTCAATGATGATTTTTCTCCTCGGTAACGAAGCGTTGACCTTCGAATGATTAAGTCCCGTCTTGAACCTTCTAGGACGGGATAGGGATCAAGGACGATGGAAAAGGTACCGAGCAAGATCAATTTCGAAGCCGAAGACTTCGATGCGATCGAAGAAGCCGTTCTTGAGACCGAGCGTGGGCGATGGTTTCTCGCCGAATATGCTGCGCGCAACCGGCGATCCGAAACCACAACATTACTCACGTCAATTGCAAGACTCGAAAAAGCGGTTGCAAGCGAGTTGCATGAAAAGACATACACAACTGGAAGTTCATTTATTCAGACATTCGCTTCAGATCTTGAAACACTGATAGCTGCAATCGCTTTGCCAAATAATGATGTTAAAGATCCTATTGATGGTTTAGCAGATGATGTGTCTGCAAATGCCTTTGCACTCGCGGCAACTGCAGACAAATTGCGCGACCAGGTCGATGGCATTGATATTAAGGGATTACCCACTGAAACGGTGCTGTCTCTCACTCAATCAATTAATCAAATCATTTCTTTATCGGCACGACAGAGCCACTTGGGACGTCAAGTCGAAGCGCTCGCAAAAATCCTTTCTTTTTGTCGTGAACGTCTCGCGCGTACCGAAGTTCAAGCAGAACAAGATCATCAGAAGGATTTTGGGCATGCGTTGGGCGGCGCCTCTTTAGGCGAACTGCGTCGTAAAACCTTCGCCCTTATTGAAGCGGACTAAACCCGCTACCCCTGCCGCGCGCACTTAGGTTGCAGACAAGACAATTATCCTCTAACGCGTGTTTTATGCGCGGCACCCCCCTCGCCGCCGTGTATCGTTAGAGGACCATTCCTATGACAGCCATTGCGCTCACTATTGCAGGATCAGATTCCGGCGGCGGCGCCGGTATTCAGGCCGATCTCAAAACTTTCTCGGCTCTTGGCGTCTATGGGGCGAGCGTCATCACCGCATTGACGGCACAAAATACAAAAGGCGTGACCGCGATCCATGATGCGCCCGCCGATTTCGTGACGGCAGAAATCGATGCAGTCTTCTCCGATCTCGCGGTGAACGCCGTAAAGATCGGCATGTTGAGCCGCACTGACATTATCGCCGCGGTTGCTGAAGGTATCAAGAAATGGAAACCTCCTTTTGTTGTTCTTGATCCCGTGATGGTCGCGACAAGTGGTGATCGTTTAATCCGCGAAGATGCCACGGCAGCGATTGTCAATGATCTGTTTCCGCGCGTGACATTGATTACGCCTAATCTTGCGGAAGCAGCAACGCTTCTTAATCAATCGATGGCTTCAACCGAAACCGAAATGCAAAAGCAGGGTGAGGCTTTGATCGGTTTGGGCGCCAAAGCCGTTTTGATGAAAGGTGGCCATGGCACGAGCGACGAAAGTGTTGATCTTTTGATCACGGCTTCCGGAACGAAGCGTTATGCTGCGCGGCGCGTGGCAACAAACTTGATGAGGCCGTTGCAACGGCGAAAGCCTATGTCACCGCCGCACTTGAAGCCTCTATGTCACTCCATATTGGAAGCGGCTCTGGACCGGTGCATCACTTCCACGCATTCTGGAAATGAAACACGCTTTTTCATTCGGTGGTTTGGGTCTGCGTATTGCCGCGCTTGGTGTGGCGCAAATCATCAATTGGGGGGCGCTTTATTATACGCTTGCGCTCATCGGTCCAAAAATCATCTCTGAAACGGGATGGTCCGAAGGCTTCGTTTATTCGGGCTTTGCGATTGCGACGTTGTTGATCGGTGCTGTGGGGCCGTTCTCCGGTCGTCTTGTTGATCGGCATGGTGGATGGCCCGTGATGATATGCGGCACATTGATTGCCGCGAGCGGCATGGTGATCCTCAGTCAAGCAGACAATCCGTTCCTATTCCTCATTGCTTGGGCCGTGATGGGTCTTGGCATGTCGGC
>RFXE01000077.1 GCA_009921785.1 Alphaproteobacteria bacterium | reverse complement strand
AGCGAGGCGGTTCAGAAGGGTTTGAAGGTTAATCAGGACGGGATACGGCGTTCGGCATTCGATCTCCTCTCTTACCCCGATCAATCTCTCGCTAATCTCGCGAGGATTTGGCCTGAGCTCGCGCAGATTCTACCCGCTTTGGTTGATCGTCTCGAGAATGACGCGCGTTATGCCGTTTATCTTGATCGTCAGAAGCGGGATATAGCCACCTATCAGCGGGATGAGTCCCTCTTTATTCCTACAGATCTCGATTATGCGCATTTGTCTGGCCTCTCGGCCGAGCTGCGATTAAAGCTTGAGGCGGTTCGTCCCCGCACAATCGGGCAGGCGGGTAGGATTGAAGGTATAACACCAGCCGCTTTGACGCTTTTAGCCGCGCGCGCTCGCAAAAGAGGCTCGGCATCACCAGCGCGGGCCCAAGATTAAATCAATGAGCGCAGATCAGATTGAGGCGCTTCGGTTGGTTCCTGTTTCACGTGAAACAGAAGCGCGGCTTGAGATTTATGTTGATCATCTTATCCGATGGCAGAAAATCAAAAACCTCGTTGGCCCAAAGACGCTGACAGAAATATGGACGCGTCATATTGCTGATAGCGCTCAATTGGCTCGGTTTATTGATCCTGAAGCAAAATGCCTCGTCGATTTAGGATCAGGCGCAGGTTTTCCAGGGCTGGTTCTGGCCTGCATTCATGCGGATCGCCCCCATTTTGAAACTCATTTAATTGAGAGCAACGGTCGAAAAGCCGCTTTTCTTCGCGAGGTGGCGCGTACTTTGAATTTAGCGGTGCATGTACATGATAAGCGCATCGAAGAGGTTTTTCAGGCTTTCGTCCCGCAAATTGATATTCTCACCGCGCGCGCTCTGGCGCCGCTTTCTGACCTCTTTAAAATGTATGGCTTACTATCCCATCAGCCACGTAAAGCTTTGTTTTTAAAGGGACAAGATATAGATATTGAGTTGACGGAAGCCGCTAAATATTGGAATATTGATAGCGAAATCGTGCCGAGTCGAACCAATCCTCAGGGTCGCATTTTGGTCGTTAACGCGATTAGGCTGAAGTAAAAAGACATCCCTTTCCGGAGATTGCTGACCATGATTGACGTCTCTATCGATCACTTTGGCAGCTCGTTGTCCCGTCCCCGTATTTTGGCTTTGGCCAATCAAAAGGGTGGCGTTGGCAAGACAACTACAGCAATCAATCTCGGAACAGCACTTGCGGCAATTGGCGAAAAAGTTTTGATCGTTGACCTTGATCCCCAGGGCAATGCCTCAACGGGATTAGGAATTGATCAAAAGAGTCGCACGATATCGACTTACGATATCATGACGGGTGAGGCACCACTTGATCGGGCGATCCGCCCCACAGCCGTGCCGCGGCTCTTTGTGGCACCATCGACACTCGATCTCTTAGGCCTTGAGCTTGAGATTGCCAATGATCGTGATCGCGCTCATCGCCTGAAGAAAGCAATTGCGACGCTCGCCCATTCACAAGTGTCCGCGGGCGACGAGCCTTTCACCTATATCCTTGTAGATTGCCCACCCTCGCTCAATCTGTTGACCATTAATGCCATGGCGGCTTCCGACGCGGTCGTTGTTCCTTTGCAATGCGAGTTTTTCGCTCTCGAAGGCTTGTCGCAGCTTTTGAAGACAGTCGAGCAGGTTCGCCAGTCCCTCAATCCCGGTCTGTCGATCCATGGCATCGTCCTGACCATGTTTGATTCACGGAACAATCTTTGTTCGCAGGTGGTTGAAGATGTCCGCGCTTTCATGGGCACGAAAGTCTATGAAACGGTCATTCCAAGAAATGTACGCGTCTCAGAGGCCCCGTCCTATGGCAAGCCTGTGTTGCTCTATGATTTGAAATCAACCGGCGCTCAGGCCTATCTTAAGCTGGCTTCAGAAGTCATTCAGCGCGAGCGCGCTCTTCTCGCCGCGTGAGCCTAACCCCTTCAAATTGAATTCTCGAAAAGGAAGACCGTCATGGCCGAAGAACAGAATCGGTCGCGCCTTGGCAGAGGCCTTGCCGCGCTCATTGGCGAAGTGAATGAAACGCCCGCATCATCAGCGCCTGATCGCGCGCGGGGCGCGCGCAAAATTCCAACAGAATTTCTTCGTGCTAGTCCGCGCAACCCGCGTCGGCATTTTTCTGATGAAGAATTAGAAGATCTTGCCAATTCAATTCGCGAAAAAGGGATCATACAGCCGATTCTCGTTCGCCCCATTCAAGGCGTCGACGGGGTGTATGAAATCATTGCCGGTGAACGTCGTTGGCGCGCCGCGCAACGCGCATCACTGCATGAAGTTCCGATCGTCATTATCGAAGCTGCAGACCGGGAAGCGTTCGAAATTGCATTGATCGAAAACGTACAACGCGCGGATCTCAACCCGCTCGAAGAAGCGCTTGGTTACGAAAAACTTGCGGCCGATTATGGCTATTCGCAAAATGATCTCGCGCGCGTGATTGGTAAAAGCCGCAGTCACATTGCGAATACAATGCGCCTTGCGAAGTTACCCGAAAGCGTCAGAGATCTATTGGCATCCGGCGCACTCTCTGCAGGCCATGCCCGCGCCTTGCTTGCTGTGAAAGAACCCGAAAATGTTGCGCGTCGTATTATTGAACAGGGTCTAACAGTCCGTGATGTCGAACGCATTGCGCAAGAGGATACAAGCGGAACAAAGAAGACATCACCGTCAAAGAAAACTGAAAAAGATCCTGACACACGTGCATTAGAAAAAGCACTTGAAGATGTGTTGGGCTTAGGCGTTTCGATTATGCATGGCGCGCGCGGTGGCGAATTGCGTATTAAATATCGTACGCTCGAACAGCTTGATGATATCTGCCTTAGACTTCGCGGCTAATTAGCGGCTTTGAACAGAAACGCGTCGCGCAGGCACGAACGCGAAAGGAGCGTTTGGGCAATCGCTGCGTTTTGCCGTGTACCCAATTGTGCTTCGCCAAGGGATGTTATTGCGGATTGTAAGGCTGTACTTGACCATAGGGAAACTTGGCGCCGAAACGCCGCCAAGCGCTTATAAAACACTCGCGATTGCTTCTCGATTTCACCAAGTGAACGTCCGCTCTCCAACTCCTTCTGTGTATTCAATAATAGAAACGCATGCCGTAGGAGAGCACCAATCATGAAGGATGAATCGAGTCCTTCCTGCATTGCTTTCTCCAGAAGCGTATCAGTCGAACTTGCTTCCCCAGAGAATACGGCATCCACAAGCATATCGATTGTGATCTGCGCAGCATTTGAAAGAATGGCTTCGACATCATCAATGGTGACCATATCCTGGCCATGCGCATAAAGAGCGAGCTTTTCGAGCTCACGTCGAGAGAGCATGCGGTCCGCACCTAATAAGCCGACAAGCGCAATTCGTGCATCATCCGCGAGTTTCAATTTGAATTGACTAAAAACTTCATCAATCAATTTCGGTAAATCTCGGCCCTCATCAGCGTAACATGGAATTGTTATAGCAAATTTACAACTCTCCGCCGCATTCCGAAGGGCATGCCTTGCAGCCAGATCGCCCGCTTCTATGACAACGGGACAAAGGGGCGGCTCTTCGAACAGAAGATCGTAATCTGCATTATTCGTTTTGGTCCCCGTACGTATCCAGATCGCCCGCTTGGTTTCAAAAAGACCGACGGTGTTTGCTTCATCCTGCAATCGCGTAGGCTCAGAAGATAACTGATCGCCATCGATCCGAATAAGTTGAAACGGATCAGAGGGATTATCGATCAGTTTTTCAATAATGGCTCGGCTTCTCTCATGGGCAAGCCCAGCATCGGGACCATAGATCAGAAAGATCGAGTAAGCGCGATCGGGCTTCCGAAGAAAGCTCTCGACTTCACCACTCTTGAGAGCCGCCATCTAATCAATCCCTATTTTGTACGACTAACAAAATAGGCGGCGAGGTCTGTTTCAATCTGACCCGCGAGCGATTTAGCAATACGAATTTTAGCTTCACGAAATGCGCGAACAGCCGCAAAGCGTTGCGACAGGCGATCAACAGATCCTGATGCTACAGACGTTCCCTCATGGAGCGTCTTGCCGCTTGTGTCGGTGAGTTTATAGCGTGCTGTTATTGATACAGAGGCAGCATCTGATCCGTTGCCCGTCGAGTCAATGGCTACCGACTGACTTGATTCAGAGAGCGATACGGAGAGAATATAGGAAGCTGCCTTCTCCTCAGGAACCGCACCACCATTTAAATTGAAAAGGAGTTCTTCGCGAAGATAATGGCCCGCAGTGTCTGGTATCGGCTTCACCTCTATTGAGGACAGCGTTGCTTTAACATTCTCGCCGTTTACAGTGCCGTAAAGAGGCCGCACGCAAGCAGCCACCAATAACCCGAGACAAGCTATGAGGCCAGCTCGAATAAATTTCAAAGATGCCTCAGACGACGACATTAACAATCCTCTGTGGAACGATGACAATCTTTTTCGGCGCTTTGCCTTCAAGCGCTGTCTTCACTGAGTCGAGCGCAAGTACCGCCCGTTCAATAGTCGCGTTATCAGCCTGACGAGAAATTGTCAGCTCGTCTCGTTTCTTCCCGTTAATTTGAATCGGCAACACGATGTCATTCTCGACAATCAAACTCCGATCTGCTTTTGGCCAGGCCGCTTCCGCAATCATTGATTGGTGGCCCAGCGCCGTCCAGCATTCTTCCGCGAGATGGGGCATCATGGGCGCGATAATCGCGATCAGAAACTCACAAGCTTCCCGCATTGCTGCAATCCACTGAGGGCTTACATGCTTGTCTTTTTTGACAGCAAGCTCTGCTTGCAAGGCATTGGCCAACTCATAAGCATGCGCGACACAGCGGTTGAACCGCAGGCGCTCAAGATCTTCTTCAACGCGGATAATGGCACGATGCGCCGCTTTGCGGATGGTGATTACAGCATCTTCTGATGCGGCATCATGCGCGTTTTCGGATGGATTAAGATCAGCAACATCTCCGACAAGGCGCCAAAGTCTTTGGATGAAACGTGCCGCGCCCTGAACACCTTCTTCCGTCCAAATCACATCGCGTTCAGGAGGAGAGTCGGACAGCATGAACCACCGTGCGGTGTCCGCACCATAGGTTCCGATAATATCATCAGGGTCGATCGTATTACGCTTTGATTTCGACATTTTCTCAATCGAGCCAATCTCAACAGGCGTTCCATTTGAGATAAGCTTAGCGCGGCGATCTCCGCCTTCATTGAAGATTTCAATTTCGGCTGGCGTTACCCAATTACCCTGTGTGTCACGATAGGTTTCGTGAACTACCATGCCCTGCGTAAACAGGCCATCAAAAGGCTCATCAACACCCGCATGTCCCACTTTTTTCATCGCGCGTGTGAAGAAGCGCGAATAAAGCAGATGCAAAATCGCATGCTCAATACCGCCAATATATTGATTAACAGGCAACCATCCATCGACCACATCGCGTTCAGTCGGGCGATCTTCGATCCAGGGATTGGTAAAGCGCGCGAAATACCATGATGAATCAACGAAAGTATCCATCGTGTCGGTTTCACGACGTGCCGCCTTGCCACATTGCGGACAGCCGACATGTTTCCATGTCGCATGACGCTCCAGCGGGTTACCAGGAACATCAAAGGTCACATCATCAGGAAGCTTAACCGGCAGATCCTTGATCGGCACAGGCACCACGCCACACGCCTCGCAATGAATCACAGGGATCGGGCAACCCCAGTAACGTTGCCGTGAAATGCCCCAGTCACGAAGCCTGAAATTGACTTTGCGTGTTCCTACTGGATTGTTGTTGAGGGTTTCTTTTTCGAGACGCTTTGCGACTTCTTCTTTAGCGGCATCGATCGTCAAACCATCAAGGAATGACGAATTGCAAAGTTTGCCATCACCATCATAGGGTGCGTCGCCTACAGTGTAGGTTTTCGGATCTTGGTCTGAAGGGCAGACAACCGTTTTGATCGGAAGCTTATAGGCGCTCGCAAAATCAAAATCGCGCTGATCATGGGCCGGGCAGCCGAAGATCGCACCGGTGCCGTAGTCCATCAAAATAAAATTGGCGACATAAACAGGAAGCGTCAATGAAGGATCGAACGGATGAGTTACGCGAAGCCCCGTATCGAAGCCCTTCTTTTCAGCCTTATCGATGAGTTCTTGCGCGGTACCCATTTTCCGACATTCATCAATGAATGCCTGAAGCTCTGAATTTTTCTCCGCAACCTTTTTTGAAAGCGGATGCTCTGGAGCCAAAGCGATAAAGCTCGCACCAAAAAGCGTATCAGGACGAGTCGTATAAATTTCAATCTCTGACTCACCCTGCGGTGCGTTGCTCTTGTTGAGTGCGAAACGAACCGAAAGCCCTTCCGAGCGACCGATCCAGTTTTTTTGCATCAAGCGAACTTTTTCAGGCCAGCGCTCAAGACGATCAAGCGCGTCATTGAGATCTTGCGCATAGTCCGAAATTTTGAAGAACCATTGCGTGAGCTCGCGTTGTTCAACGAGCGCGCCTGAACGCCAGCCGCGCCCTTCAATGACTTGCTCATTAGCCAAAACAGTTTGATCAACCGGATCCCAATTCACTTTGGCGGTTTTACGGTCGATCAAGCCAGCCGCTAAAAAGTCCACGAACATCCGCTGCTGATGTTTGTAATAAGACGGATCGCAGGTTGCGATTTCTCGATGCCAATCAAGCGACAGACCCATGCTTTTAAGCTGGTCACGCATGGTCGCGATATTGGAATAGGTCCATTTTGCAGGATGGCTTTTATTGGCCATCGCAGCATTTTCCGCCGGCATGCCGAACGCGTCCCATCCCATAGGATGCAAAACATTGAACCCGCGCGCCCGCTTATAGCGCGCAACCACATCACCCATCGTGTAATTGCGGACATGACCCATGTGAATGCGTCCCGAAGGATAGGGAAACATTTCGAGCACATAATATTTTGGTCGGGGATCTTCGTTTTTGGTCCGAAATAATTCTTTTTCGTCCCAGGTCGCTTGCCATTTCCGCTCAGCTTCACGGGCGTTGTAACGCTCGGTTCTCATGATTTATCCGGGTGTTCTCTGCATAAAAAACAAAAACAGCGCGCCGACTCTTGCCTCGCGCGGGTCGGGCGGACTAGGACACGATTGGGCTTTGGGGTCAATGTCCCAAAAAAGCGGGAAGGGCGGCTCATGACACAAACCGAACCCGAAGAGATCAAGAACCGCTATAAGACCATTCGTCATGCCGTTCAGCGATCCGCGCATGATGCGGGCCGCGCCGAGACCGACGTCACGCTCGTGGTCGTTTCCAAAACCTATGGCCCCACCGAGATTGAGCCCGTTCTATTAGCGGGTCATCGGATTTTTGGCGAAAACCGCGTTCAGGAATCACAAGGCAAATGGCCCGCGCTTAAAGCCCACTTTCCTGACATCGAACTTCATTTGATTGGACCTTTGCAGAGCAATAAGGCCAAAGAGGCCATTGCACTCTTTGACGTCATCGAAACCGTCGATCGCCCCTCAATTGCAGAGGCTCTGTCCAAAGAGCTTGCGAAAACAGAGCGCCGACCGAAGCTTTATGTGCAAATCAATACAGGTGAGGAGCCGCAGAAAGCGGGTGTATCGCCGCAAGAGGCTGATGCTTTTCTAAAGCGATGCCGTGAGGAGTGGGGTCTCGCGATTTCCGGACTTATGTGTATCCCGCCTGTCGATGAGCCCCCTTCTCCGCATTTCGCACTACTTCGCAAGATTGCTGAGAGAAATGGGCTTCAAACTCTCTCGATGGGTATGAGCGGCGATTTCGAGGCCGCCATCCAAGTCGGCGCCACCCAT
>RFXE01000076.1 GCA_009921785.1 Alphaproteobacteria bacterium | reverse complement strand
CTTTGCGGTCGGCGATCCCAAACAATCGATCTATAGTTTCCAGGGCGCTGAACCGGAATCTTTTTTCATCAGTCGTGATCTCTTCAAAGAGCGTGTTGAGACGGATGGACGCTCCGCATTTCACGCTGAAGATCTCACGCTCTCATTCCGATCTTCACCTGTGATATTGAATGCCGTTGATGCTGTCTTCTCCGCGCCGCATCGCTTTCAAGGCCTTGAAAAGGATCCGCGCGCCACAATCCATTCGAGTCAGCGATTGAACGCGCCGGGTCTCGTTGAGATATGGCCTTTGGTGGAAACGCAAGAGAAGGATCCCCCACAAAATTGGATCGCGCCGCTTGATGAACCCGGCATTGGCGCGCCGGCGGTACGGCTTGCCACGCAGATTGCTGATCACATCAAAGCGCTCACCGACCCTTCATCATCTGAAGTCATCGAGGATGAAAAAGGTCACCCACGCGCAATCCGTCCGGGTGATATTCTCATTCTTGTGCGCAATCGCAGTGTGTTTTTTGAAACGGTCATTCGTGCGTTGAAAGATCGTGGCCTTCCCGTCGCAGGCGCCGATCGCCTGAAATTGCAAGATCATATTGCCGCGATGGATCTTGAAATTCTTGGACGTGCGATGCTGACGCGCGACGATGATCTCGCGCTCGCCACCCTCCTGAAAACACCATTAATAGGACTCGATGATGACGCCTTGATGGTGCTCGCGCCGGAACGCTCGGGCTCTCTAGCCGATGCACTTGATGCCGTTAGCAATGACTCACTCCTTGCAGTCGCGCGCGATAAAATTAAAATCTTGCGTGACGCTGCTTTTACTCAGTCTCCTTTTGAATTTTACGCTTTTGTATTGGGGCCTTTTGGCGGGCGTCGTGCGTTTCGCGCACGGCTCGGAGCAGAGGCTGAAGATGCGCTTGATGAATTTTTGCGTCTCGCGCTTGAATATGAACAAAAGGCGATGCCGTCTCTGCGTGCATTCCTAGCGGAATTTTCAGCAAGCACGCTTGAAATAAAACGCGACATGGATGCGGTGCGCGATGAAATTCGTGTCATGACCGTGCATGGCGCGAAAGGGCTCGAAGCCCCTGTCGTCTATCTTCCAGATACTTCGGGTGCCGCCGTTACGGGTAATCGCATCGGGCCCATTTTCGATCTTGGTCGGGGAACGGGTGAAAGCCTTCCTGTGTGGTCACCTACCAAGGAGGATGATCCGGAGATTGTGCGTGACGCACGAGCGCAAGACAGCGCGCGCGAAGCCGATGAACATCGACGTCTGCTTTATGTTGCCCTCACAAGAGCGCGTGATCGACTTTACATTGCTGGCACATCAACAAAAAACAAGCGCGGTGAAGGCAATTGGTATGACATGATTGCTGAAGGACTCGCTGATCGGCTGCAACCTGTAGAGGGCGATTACAAACCCGAAGGCGCAATGCGTTATGCGCAAGGCGCACTTACATCACATGAGCAGGCTACGAAAAATAATTCACGCGCAACAACACCGACACCACCATGGTTGTTCGCGCAGGCACCTGCGGAGAGAGGGCCGCAACCGCCGCTGAAACCATCAAATGCGCTTGATGCCGCAAATCGGCCGGAGCGTTTAATCGATCGTGATCTTCAACAAAGCGCGCGGCGACGCGGAACACTTGTCCATGCGCTGCTCGAACATCTACCGCATCTCGCCGCTGAGCAGAGAAAGGCCGCGGCGCTGCGATGGTTGGCGGCAAAGGCTGCGGATCTTGATGAGGCAGCGCAAAAGTCGATCGCTCACGATGCGCTTGCTCTCATGGCCATCCCCGCGCTTCAACCGCTTTTCAGCGCGTCAGCCCGCGCTGAAAGCCCCATTGCCGGAACTGTGACTTTGGCGAATGGCGAAAAACGCGCTGTCTCCGGCCAGATCGATCGGCTCTTCATTGGCGAAGAGTCCATCATAATTGCCGATTTCAAGACCAGCGCCTCGCCACCTAAGGCCGTTGACGACATTCCGCCCGCAACCGTGACGCAACTCGCGCTTTATGCTTCACTGATGCGCAAAGCCGTGCCCGGGAAGGCGGTGGTTTGCCTCGTCGTTTATACGGCAACACAGGCTGTTTTCGCGCTGGGGGAAGACTTGATTGCAAAGGCGCTTGGCACGATTGCAAGCGCCCCTTCCCTTGACGGGACGGGTCGGCATTCCTAGGTTCCGCGCGACACGGAGTCCGATTCTCACCTGGGCTTCCCCTTTTCCGCCGGATGCGCTCCGGCCCATCCATGAGGCCCATAATGACCGCCCACGTCACCGACCAAAGCTTTGAAACCGATGTGTTGAATTCGACCGATCCTGTCGTTGTCGATTTCTGGGCCGAATGGTGCGGCCCTTGCCGTATGATTGCTCCGGCGCTTGAAGAAATTTCAAACGAAATGGCCGGTAAGGTCAAAATCGTGAAATTGAATGTCGACGAAAATCCGCGCGTTGCCGCTCAATTCGGCATTCGTTCGATCCCAACTTTGATGATCTTCAAAGGCGGCCAGCTTGCCGCGCAAAAGGTCGGCGCCGCCTCAAAAGGCGATTTGTCGAAGTGGATCTCGGCTTCTGTTTAATTTTCGCGCGTCAGCGGAAGAATATTAGCGTTGCCAAAGCGAATGTCGGGAGCAGCACCGCTCCCGACCATATCATGTATCCAAAGAAGCCCGGCATTTTGACGCCGCTTGAACGCGCAATCGCGTAGACCATGAAGTTGGGCGCATTGCCGATATAAGAATTGGCACCCATAAACACGGCGCCCGCAGAAATCGCCGCGAGAGTGAGCGCGCCTTCAGTCATTAATTTTGCGGCATCGCCACCCGCTAACTCGAAAAAGACGAGATAGGTCGGCGCATTATCGAGAAATGACGAGAGACCTCCCGTCAGCCAAAAATAGGCCGCATGGTTTGGTGTGCCGTCAGCATGCGTCACCAAATTCACGAGCGGCGCAAAGGCGCCTGCCGTTCCGGCTTTCAACATCGCGAGCACCGGGATCATCGTCACAAATATGCCTGCGAATAATTTCGCTACTTCCGCCATCGGTGCCCACGAAAAACCATTGTCGCTTCGATCATCGACGCGCGTCAAAAGAAGTGACGCTATAACAACAAGGATCATGATCGCGTTGCGCGCCATATCTTGGCCTTCAAACGCAATACCAAACAGTGTGAATAAAGCGCCGGGCTTCCAGATCGCGCTCATCAAGACGGCCGCCACAACAACGGCAATCAAAAACACATTGATGAAGCCAGAAATTGAAATCGGTGAATCGGGTGTCGGATCGCGCGTGACGCCTTCTTTGCGATAAAGCCAAAGATCGAGAATGAAAAAGACGGCGAGAACAAGGCCCCCCACAAACAGCGTCTCAGGGAAAATGTTGCGCATCGTCCAGAAAAAATCGACGCCTTTTAAAAAGCCCAAGAACAAAGGCGGATCTCCCAGCGGGGTAAGCGACCCACCAATATTCGAGACAAGAAAGATAAAGAAGACAACCACATGGACATTGTGATGGCGATTATCATTCGCGCGGATGATCGGACGGATCATAACCATCGAAGCGCCGGTCGTGCCGATAAAACTCGCAAGCACCATACCGATAACAAGCAAGAAAACATTCGTAACGGGCGAGCCATGAATATTGCCCCGGATCACAATTCCGCCTGCAGGCACAAACAACGCCATCAGCAGAAGAATGAAAGGCACATAATCAAGCGCCATTGTATGGATGAGCGCTGTTGTTGACGGCATGAAGCCGCTCAACGCCACCAAAGGCAAAAGCAAAATCAGCGACCAGAGAGCGGCGATTTTGCCTTGATGATGCTCCCAGAAATGCGCGGCAACCAAAGGCCCGAGCGCAATCGATAACAACATGCCAATAAAAGGGAGGGCCCAGATAACACCGAGCTGACTGCCATCAAGCGCTTCTGCGGCACAAGCGGGGGTAGTCAAAAAGGATATAACAGACAATGCGGAAGCTGCTTCGATTACTCTCCGTGCCTTGCGCATCGTCATCGCCCTTCCCTTGCTTGAGTTCAACGATTTACCCGTTTCGGAAAGTGTCGCCTGTCTAACGCGTTCTGGCAATATCCGCGAAGCGATGCGCGAGCGGAAATCCAAACCCGAGTGGATCATGTTCTTCGATGATGAATTCACCGCGACCCGCATAAAAACTACGTCCGCTGATTTCTACCGTTACCGACTGCGGCATCGGGCCCGCAACCTCAGCGCGCACCATGCCTGTGAAGGCTTCACCCGATATGCCGCGAAAGACACGCGTCACGCTGGGCTTAATGAGACCTTTCGCATGATCAAGAGCCATGCGCGCGGTCACACCCGATCCGGTCGGACAGCGATCAATTTGTCGCTCGGCAAAAATGCAAAGATTATAGCTTTCCTCATGCGGCGCGGCGTCATCAGTCAGGATCGTGCCGTAAAGAAAGCCGAGATCATCCGCATCCGGATGGGAAAGAGGAATGGTTGCTCTCACTTTATCGGTAAGTGCTGAAGCCGCGTCGAGGAGACGTTCAACGGGATCATTGAAAAAATCGAGACTGAATCGTGAAGCAGGCAAAATGCAGTAAAACGCCCCGCCATAGGAAATATCGGTGATGATCGATCCGAAGCCGGGCACATCAACCGCAAGATCACGCTTAACCGGAAATGCCGGAACGCTTTCGAAAGTGACATTAATCACCTCGCCTTTCTCGACGCGGCATGAAAGACGCAATAATCCGCAAGGCGCTTCAATCGCAAATTTCGTGAAGGGTTCCTTCTTTTCAACAAGGCCCTGATCGATGACATAGCGGCCGATGGCGAGTGTCGCGTGGCCACACATCGTCGAATAGCCTTCGTGATGCGTGAAGAGCACGCCAAGCACCGCATCTGGATGAGAAGATTCTACCGGAATTACGCCATACATCCCCGCATGACCGCGCGGTTCGAAATTCATCGCGCGTCGCAACGCATCGTGATTGTCACGCGCATCACGACGCTTTTCGAGAATGTTTTGCCCTTTTAAAGTCGGATAGCCTTTTGTGACAATGCGCACGGGCTCGCCTGCGGTATGCATATCGACATAACCGAGTGTGGTCGTCATGAGCGGCTCCTTCAAAGCAGCGTGGGCCTTTTACTGCGGCGGCGTTCCATTCGCTGCCAAAATTTCGCCCGCAAGATAAAGCGATCCCGTGATCAAAATCCGCACGGGCTTATTACCCTGAGATGCAATGATCGCTTTGATTGCGGTTGCAGCATCATCAGCTTCAGTCGCTGCTAAAGCGGCACTCCGCGCAAGGTCGCAAATTTCATGCGGCGTCCGTGCAACTTTTTGCGACGGAATGGGGATCGCGTGCAAGGAGTCCGCTTGACCTGTGAAAGCTTCCAGAAAAGCGCGCGCATCTTTTGTGGCAAGCATACCAACAATAAGATGCAAGGGCTTGGCTTCAAGGTACTGAAGCGCTTTGAACGCCTCGGCAACCACTTGCCCGCCTTCTGGATTATGCCCGCCATCAAGCCAAAGTTCTGAGCCTTGCGGCAGAAGCTCAGCTAATACGCCACGCGATAAAGGTTGCATACGTGCGGGCCACTCGACACGACGCATACCGCGTTCATAGGCTTCATGTGGAAGATCGAAGCCGGAAGCGCGTAAAGCGGCAATAGCCGTAGCGGCATTGTTGATTTGATGCGCACCAATCAAACGTGGCATCGGTAAATCAAGAAGACCCTGTTCATCCCGATAGACGAGGCGTCCATCTTCTTGATGCGCATCAAAATCTTGTCCTGCAATAGAAAGCGGCGCGCCAAGCCGCGCGGCCTTTCTTTCGATCACATGTTCTGCGGCCGGAAAATTCTGACGCGCAACGATGACAGGTGTCTTTGCTTTTATGATACCGGCTTTCGCCTGCGCGATCTCTTCAATCGTTGCGCCAAGATATTCGGCATGATCAATCGAGATTGGTGTGATGACGCTCGCTTTGATCGTCTCAATCACATTGGTTGCATCAAATTCGCCACCTAAACCCACTTCAAGCAGCAAGACATCTGCGGGATGTTCGGCAAATAAGAGAAAAGCCGCAGCGGTCGTCATTTCAAAAACGGTTATCGGCGCGCCTTCATTCGCCCGCTCGCAGCGTTCAAAAGCATCGACAAGAGTCGCTTCATCAACAAGCTGACCAGGTGCGTTCTTCTGGCCCAATCTTATGCGCTCATGAAAACGCACAAGATGCGGGGATGTATAAACATGAACAGATTGTCCTGCCGCTTCGAGAAGCGCGCGCAAAAAGGCAACGGTTGATCCTTTGCCATTCGTGCCCGCCACATGAATGATCGGCGGCAAACGCCGATGCGGCGACCCGAGCTTTTCGAGAAGCGTTGTGATACGCCCCAGAGAAAGATCAATTAGTTTAGGATGGAGCGCTAGAAAGCGCTCCATGTAAGTGTCAGAGGTCAAAGTCACGCGCAATAACTCAGCGCGCTGCCGTAACCATGATTTCGACCGTATATTCAGGCGCGGCGAGCTTGGCTTCAACTGTTGCGCGTGCCGGCGTGCATCCCGGGGCAACCCAAGCATCCCATGCTGCATTCATTTCTGCGAATGTTGAAATATCAGACAGCCAGATATTCGTCGTGATGAGTTTTGTCTTGTCAGTTCCCGCTTGCGCGAGGAGTGCATCGATTTGCGAAAGAATGTCTTTCGTTTGCTCGCCAACGCTTTTGCCCTTCGCGGTATTCGCAACTTGGCCAGCAAGATAGACCATGGAGCCGTGCACAACAGCCTGACTCATGCGGGGGCCTGTGCCGATACGTGTGATAGTCATGGGTAAAGATCCTTCCCTTTAAAAAACCTGGCGGGATCTCGAGCCCCGCGACGCGTGTTTGCCCTAACCGCGATTGGGCCTTGGTGCAACCCATAGGGTGTTGCCCCTGACGACAGAGCGCGATAGGACACGGGCCAACCCCGTCACCGGACATTCTTTCATGGCCTTGAACCCGGATTATTTGATTGAACGACGTCGGCTCGGACAACGCGTGAGTTTTTGGCGCTGGATGACCGCAATTGTGTTGCTCGTCGCGTTTATTGGCGCAGGGCTTTACGCATCAGGTGGCGGAGATTTCGAGCACCGGACGGCTCATATCGCTAAATTGAAGATTTCGGGTGTCATCACAGGTGACGAAGAAACATTGCGCCTCATTCGCGAGATCAGCGAGAGCCCGGCTGAAGCTGTAATGATCTCGATTGAAAGCCCCGGCGGCACCGTCACCGGCTCCGAGGCTTTGTATGACGCGTTGCGTAAGCTCGCAGCGAAGAAACCCACTGTAGCGCTCGTTGAAGGCATGGCCGCCTCAGGCGGTTATATCGCCGCTTTGGGAACGGATCGCATTTTCGCGCGCGAAACATCGATCGTCGGGTCCATCGGCGTTTTGTTTCAATATCCGGATATTGTCGGTCTGCTTGATCGCGTCGGCGTAAAGGTCGAGAGCATCAAATCCTCACCGCTCAAAGCCGCACCAAGCCCGATTGAGAGCGCCACGCCGGAATCCCGCGCAGCGATTGCGGCTCTCGTTCAAGAAAATTACGAATGGTTCAAACGTCTCGTCCGCGAGCGCCGGGGACTTGATGATGCAGGCCTTACCACGGTTTCAGATGGCCGGGTCTTCACCGGCAAACAGGGTGTAACGCTCGGTCTCGTGGATGCGCTCGGATCGGAAGAGCAAGCGCGCCTTTGGCTGGAGAAAGAGAAAAAGCTCCCGCAGGATCTGCCCATTCGTGATTGGCGACGCCATGGGCTGCCGGAGCGTTTAGGCCTTGCAGGGCTGGCGCGTTTGAGCGGTTTTGACCATTTCGCCGACCTACTCGATCGCCTCGCCACTGTGCCTGAAACGCAACTCCTTGACGGTGTGCTGGTCCTCTGGCACCCTTCGGCGCCGTAATTTAGTCACAATTCA
>RFXE01000075.1 GCA_009921785.1 Alphaproteobacteria bacterium | reverse complement strand
GAATTTCGCTTCCTGATCTGTTGCGTTCGAATGTCCAAGGCTGACATGAATGCCAGCATCGATGAGCGCACGGATTTGATCAGGGCTCACTCTATTCGGTGCTAGCGTCAAAAGTAGAACGCCCGCTTTAGCGGCGGCCAGTGTTTTGATGTCAGCGTCTGTGAGAGCTCTGATAAATTCAGCGGGATGCGCGCCTTTTTTTACAGGATCGATAAAGGGTCCTTCGACATGAAGGCCGAGAACACCGGAGATTTTTCCGAAAGCCGCTTTTCCGGCGCGCAAGGCTTCATCGAGAATTTTGGGGCTATCTGTAATGACCGTGGGCAAGAGAGACGTCGTGCCGAAGCGGCGATGCGCCTTTGCTATTTTATCGATACCTTCAGGTGATGGATCATCATTCAAGAGCGTGCCACCACCGCCATTGACCTGAACATCAATAAAGCCGGGAGACAAGGTGCCGCCTGAAAGATCGATTGCCTCGCCATCGTGCGGTTTCTTGCTGACGGGCATGAGCGCGCTGATCACGCCATTCTCAACAATCAGAGCGTGATCTTTCAGGATATTTTTGCCGTCGAATAAATCAGCCCCGTAAAAAATCTGCTTCATGCGACAACGCCGCCTGCGAGAAGAATGGCGCCGTCAACAGCATCATAGAGCGGATCCGAAAAAGGATCTTGTCCTTCAAGGGCAATCCACGGACGCATGACCTGCGCGAGGCCGCCCGTTAAAGCGATACGCTCTGCGCCATGTCTTTGAAGAGCATGCGCAAGATCGAGAAGGGCGCGCGCGGCGTTTTTCGCTATTGGCAACGCTACTTCATCACCTTTGGCAGCATGTTCCAGCACGAGTGGACAAAACGCGCCGTAATCAGAACCTTTTGCAGTGACAGAATAGCGCGTGATGGCCGAGGGATCATTATCAAAGTGCTTCAATATTAGTTTTGTCAGCGGTGTTTGAGGTCGCAAATCATCAGCAGCTAAAAGCACATGGCGCAAGGCTTCACTGCCCATTCTTGCTGCCGATCCTTCATCACCCAATCGAAAGCCACGCCCGCCAATGTGATAGATTTTTTTGCTTGACCGATAGAGTCCCGCAGAGCCCGTGCCGGCGATCACAATCGCGCCGTCTTGTCCCGCATGAGCGCCGAGGCAGGCGATCATCGCATCACTATCAACCATTACCGTTTTAAAATCGGGAAAGGCTTTCGCCACACGTGCGGGATCATCAAGTGTAACAATGCCCGCTAACCCTAAGCCGAGTGATGCGTTTGCTCTCACTGTCGCGCTATCATTTATTTTGCCGAGCGCATGATCGAGCGCTTTACGAATTTCAATAATCGCTGCGTCAAAATCGGAATGAATATTCGACGGGCCTGCTTCCCCTTCAGCACAAATGTGCCCAGCGCTATTTCTGATGCGAACGCGGCAGCGCGTGCCACCGCCATCAACGCCAATGGTCAAGGGCAGGGCGTTACCATTCATGAAGCGGGCTTGTTATTCATGGGAGCAAGTGTCGCATCATCAGCAGTTGAAGGGTCGCGATAATTGTCGATATTCTTGAACGCCTCGCGCAACGCGCCTGACCACCCTTTCGAGAGTTTTTCGAAATAGGGATCATTTTGCGAGATGCGGCGCTGATAGGAAATTTCAAGCGAGTCTCGCTCATACATCAGAAGATCAATCGGCATGCCGACCGAGAGATTTGAACGCAATGTCGAGTCGAAGGAAATCAAAATCACCTTTGCACCTTCGCCCATCGTCATATCGGGGCGGGCCACGCGATCGAGAATAGGCTTACCATATTTATGTTCGCCGATCTGGAAGAAGGGCGTGTCTTTCGTTGCCTCGATGAAATTGCCTTCGGCATAAATTTGAAACATGCGCGGCGGCTCGCCATGAATTTGTCCGCCGAGAATGAATGAGCAGGCGAAGACGCCATTATTGGCTTCAAGCGCCGGACCATCGACACGCCGCACATCGCGCACCGCTTCACCGATGAGACGCGCGGCCTGAAACAAGGTCGTGACATTCACGAGCGAAGCGCTGCCATTTTCTTCCGCCGCATCGATCTGCTCATTGAGATTTGAAATGACAGCCTGTGTAACGGCGAGATTCCCAGCCGACAAAAGAACGAGAACGCGGTCGCCCTTCTTTTCCCAAACATGCATCTTGCGAAACACGGCAATATTGTCGAAGCCCGCATTGGTGCGTGTGTCCGAGGCGAAGATGATGCCCTCATCAAGCCGTAAGCCGACGCAATAAGTCATATTAGGCTCCTTCAGGAGAGGGAAGACGGAGAAAAGGCCGGGGAGGTTTTACTGATCTCCGGCGCGAACGACAACCTCTACAGAGAGATCTTCGGCCCCTGCACCCCGCATCGTGCCCCGCACCGGGGCTGCTGCGGCGGCATCAAAGCCTATGGCCAGTCGTGCATAATGATCGGTCGGGCAGACACCGTTAGCGGCGTCAAATCCGATCCAGCCTAAATCTTCAGTGTACGCCTCGGCCCATGCGTGGTGAGCCACCGCCGATGTTTCGCCAGCAATCAGGAGATAGCCCGTCACATAGCGCGCGGGAATTGATAGGACGCGTGCGGCGGCGATGAAGATATGCGCGTGATCCTGGCAGACACCAAGTTTCGATTTGAACGCTTCGGCCGCGGTCGTTAGCGCATGGGTGGCATCCGTGTCATAGGCCACAGATTCATGGATGGCGGACAAGAGCGCATGTAAGGTTTCAAGACGTGTAGCGCGGCGACATTGTGACGCCATACTGACAATCGCCGATGACTCGGCTGTTCTCGTTGTCGGACGAAGAAAAATCGCGGGCGGCACAGAGTCATTCGTTGCGCCGACAACACCTGCGCGATCAAACGTTTCAATCACGCCTTTCGCTTCGATCTCAAGCCCATTGGTTTCGCCGGGCGGCGTAACAAGATGTACATCATTGCCGAAGGCATCTCGATAATGCGCGGCGCGTTCAATGCCCGGACAAGTGATGGCCCATGAATGGATGACCTGAGTGTCTCCCGAAGGCGGGGTCAGCCGCAAGGCTTGGATCGCGTGATTAAAGGGGCGATCATAGCGATAGGAGGTGCGATGGTGGATGGAAATCAGCATGGGAGCTCTATGAAACGCGTCATCACAGAAAATGGAAATCTACCGCTATGCGGCTTGAAAGATCATTGTTGCGCTTGATGAAGGACGAGAGGAACTCGTGAAGCCCTGATTGAAAAATCTCATCCATCGAAGCGTTTTTAAGATCACTCAAAATTGCTGATGCATCATGACGACTTTGGGGGGATTGACCCAAAATCTCCGCAAGGCCTTCAAGTGACCGTTCAATCCAGCCGTAACAAAAGCGGAATGAGCGCGGCATTTCCTGACGCAAGATCAGAAACTCCGCGATGTTCCAAGGGCGATAGCGGTCTTTATAGACATGGCGATAGGAGCGATGCGCCGAAACCGAACGCAAAATCGTTTCCCATTGAAACGCATCAAGCTCACCGCCCACAGATTCATTGGTGGGGAGGAGCACATAATATTTCACGTCGAGAATGCGGGCTGTATTATCTGCACGTTCAATAAACGCGCCCAATTGCCCGAAATGAAAGCCTTCATCACGCAGCAAGGTACCGAGCAGCGATCCGCGAAACAAAGCCGAGCGTTGCCGCACCCAGTCGAGAAATTCCGGTAATTTGCCAGAGCCGAGATCACTCGCTTTGACAGCAGTGAAATCAATATAGGTGGAGTTAAGCGCTTCCCACATCTCGCGTGTCAAAGCCGTTCGAACCGCACGCGCATTGTTACGCGCCGTTTCAAGACAGGAGCGAACGGAAGAAGGATTGTCGCGATCAAACAATAGAAAATGCTGCACTTTTTCAGCGGTGATTTCACTGTGACGGGCGAGATAGTCGTTCAATCCCGCCGCAGCGATGAGCGTTGAACGCCAATCTTCACGGTGGCCCGAGCCGATATCCGGTGTCAGCGCAATGCGGTAACCGACTTCCGTCAAGCGCGCGATATTTTCCGCGCGCTCAATATAGCGCGACATCCAAAAGAGGCTGGCGGCGGTGCGTCCAAGCATCGTCAGTCCTCCAAAACCCAAGTGTCTTTGGTGCCGCCGCCTTGTGACGAGTTCACCACAAGCGAGCCTTTCTTGAGTGCCACGCGTGTAAGCCCGCCGGGTGTGATGCGCACGCGATCACCGACAAGCACGAAGGGACGCAAATCGACATGGCGCGGCGAGGAACCCTTGCCAACATTCGAAGGGCAGGTCGAAAGGCTGAGCGTGGGTTGCGCGATGTAGTTCGAAGGCTTCGCAGTGATCTTTTTGGCGAAAGCCGCGCGCTCGGCCTTGGTGGCATGCGGACCAATCAACATTCCGTATCCGCCCGAGCCATGAACTTCTTTAACGACAAGCGTTTCGAGATTGGCCAAAACATGCGCGCATTCATCCTTCACCGCGCAACGCCATGTCGGCACATTTTGGAGAATGGGTTTTTGACCCGTGTAGAATTCGATGATGTCGGGCACATAGGCATAGACGGCTTTATCATCGGCAATGCCGGTGCCTGGCGCATTCACAATCGTAACGCGACCCGCGCGATAAAGATCAAACAGGCCTGGCACGCCAAGTGATGAATCAGGCCTGAAGGTGAGCGGATCGAGATAGGCATCATCAACGCGGCGATAAAGAACATCGATTTTTTCTTTACCCGTAATCGTGCGCATATAGAGCGCGCCATCTTCAACAAAGAGATCGGAGCCTTGCACAAGTTCCACGCCCATTTGATCGGCGAGGAAGGAATGTTCGAAAAAAGCCGAATTATAAATACCCGGTGTCAGCACGGCGATGGTGGGATCGCCTGTGCATCCTGCGGGTGCTACGCTTTCAAGCGTTTGCCGTAAGAGTTCAGGATAGCGCTCAACTGGTGCCACGCGATGGGCAGCAAAGAGTTCGGGAAAAAGATGCATCATCGCTTCGCGGTCCTCAAGCATATAGGACACGCCTGACGGGGTGCGTAAATTATCTTCCAGAACGAAGAATTCATTCTCGCCCGTGCGCACAATATCGGTGCCGATAATATGCGAATAGATTTTGCGCGGGGGATCAAAGCCGATCATTTCAGGCAGGAAGGCTTCATTGCGGGTGATCAATTCAGCTGGAATGCGACCTGCGCGGATAATTTCCTGACGGTGATAAATATCATAGAGAAAGGCGTTGAGTGCGCGTACACGTTGTTCGATCCCGCGCTCCAAAAAGCGCCATTCCTTCGCCGAGATGATGCGGGGAATGAGATCAAACGGTATCAACCGCTCATTGGAGGCACTGTCGCCATAAACCGCAAAGGTGATGCCGAGCCGTCTGAAAATTGCTTCGGCCTCTTCCTGCTTTTTGGCCATAAGCCCGCGCGATTGCCCGCCGAGCCATTCCGACAATTTTTGATAGGCCGGGCGAATACTGCCATCAGGCCGGATCATCTCGTCAAAACCTGCGGAGCTACGCATTTTGCCGCCGCCTTGATCACTGACTGCCTGATTTTTCATCACTTTGTCCGGTTAACCTATAGCAACGCCATTGTTTCAAGCTTAGGAGCAAAAGCCAAGCCAATCCTTCGGGGTAGGCTTGTTCGGGGCTTCTCCGGTCTGGCCAGAGCCATGGCGCAGGGGTAGGGTGTTTCCGAACGGTAATTTTGGATCTTTCAATGGCGATTTCGCGAAAAAAGCAGCGGCATGTCCGGATTGGGCGGCGGCATTTCACCATTCTGGGTGGATCGCGCCCGACGGTCCGTGACCTTTATCATGACAGCTTGGCGATGAGCTGGCCAAAATTCTTTCTTGCAGTCGCGGCGATTTTTGCGAGCACCAATCTTGTCTTCGCGTTCCTCTATTGGCTTGGCGGCGATGTTATCGCCAATACCAATGGCGGCTCGCTCGCTATGTTGTTTTTCTTTTCTGTCGAAGCGCTCTCCACGGTGGGCTTTGGCGATATGCATCCCTCCACCACCTATGGACATACGGTGGCGTCGGTTGAAAATTTTTTCGGCCTTTTGTTTGTCGCTGTCACCACAGGCTTGATGTTCACACGTTTTGCACGGGCGCGGGCGCGGTTCATGTTTGCGCGCCACCCTGTGGTTACCGATTTTAATGGCCAGCCCACTCTTATGATGCGCGTCGCGAATGAACGTCACAATACGGTCAGCGACGCGTCGGCGCGGCTCTGGGCCTTGATGGATGGTAAAAGCAAAGAGGGGCATTCATTTCGCCGCTTTGTCGAATTGAAACTCGAGCGTGTTGAAAATCCCGTTTTCATTCTCTCCTGGACGATTTTTCACAAGATCGATGAGAGTTCGCCTTTGCATAATGTGCGCAGCGGCAAGGAGTTGCCTGTTTCGGCTTTCATTCTCACTATCACGGGGTATGACGAGAACATGACCCAGGAGGTTAAAGCGCGGCATTGGTATGATCCGGGCGATATTCGTTGGGATCATCGTTATGCCGACATCATCGAGTCGCATCCGGACGGGTCCACGACACTCAATTATGATCGATTCCACGATATGGAGCCCGATGGAGCCTCAGATGCAAAGTCGAGCGGATTGATTTAAAGGAAAGGCAAGACAATCATGACGGATCATTTCAAATTCTATATTGACGGCCAATGGGTTGATCCGGTTGCGCTTCAGCCTTTCGACGTCATCAATCCCGCCACAGAAGACGTCTGCGGCCGCATTGCACTCGGCTCAAGCGCCGATGTGGATCGTGCGGTTGCAGCAGCACGCAAAGCCTTCACGACATTCTCGCAAACGACGCGCGAAGAGCGGATCGCGTTGCTGTCCCGTGTTCTCGAGGTCTATCAGCGTCGCATTCAAGACGTGGCAGACGCGATGACGTTGGAGATGGGTGCGCCGCGCGGCTTTGCGATGGAATGGCAAGCTGGCTCTGGTACCGCGCATCTTGAATCAACGATTGACGTTTTGAAGACGTATGAGTTCGAACGTCTGCAAGGCTCAACTTTGATCATGCATGAAGGCATCGGTGTTGTCGGTATGATCACGCCGTGGAATTGGCCAATCAATCAAATCGTGTGCAAAGTTGCGCCGGCACTCGCAGCTGGCTGCACCATGGTGTTGAAGCCTCCGAAATTGCGCCGCTTTCCGGTATTGTCTGGACCGAGATTTTGCATGAAGCAGGTGTGCCAAAAGGCGTGTTCAATCTTGTACAAGGTGATGGACCGACAGTGGGCGCGGCCATCGCGTCACATCCCGATATCGATATGGTGTCCTTCACCGGCTCGACGCGTGGCGGGATTGCGGTGGCGAAAGCTGCGGCTGATACGGTGAAGCGTGTTGCCCAAGAGCTTGGTGGCAACTCGGCGAATATTCTTCTTGATGATGTCGATTTCGAAGCGGCTGTCACCAATGGTGTCGCGGGGTGCTATATCAATTCGGGCGAGAGCTGTGACTCACCGCAGCGTATGCTCGTGCCGCATCACCGCATGAATGAAGTGATGGCCATCGCAAAACGCGCGGCGGAATCTTACGTGCTGGGCGATCCGAATGATCCGAAAACAACGCTCGGCCCGCTGATTTCAAAAGCCCATTGGGAAAAGGTGCAAGGCCTCATCAAGATGGGCATTGAAGATGGGGCAACGCTTGTGACGGGCGGCTTGGGTCTGCCGGAGCATCTTAATCGCGGCTATTATGCCAAGCCGACCGTGTTTGGTAATGTCACGCGGCAAATGCGTATTGCGAAGAACGAAATCTTCGGCATGACTTTGATGATCATGGGTTATGGCTCGATCGAAGAAGCGCTCGAGATTGCGCATGATACCGAATATGGTTTGGCGGGTTATGTGCAATCGGCTGATATTGAGAAGGCACGTGCCGTCGCGCGGCGTTTGCGCGTTGGTGCGGTGCAGATCAATTATCCGGCCTTTGACCCCTATTCAGCCTTTGGCGGATATAAGCAATCCGGCAATGGCCGCGAATATGGTGCGTTCGGCCTGCATGATTATCTCGAGACCAAATGTCTGATCGGCTATAAATAACGCGCGATTGCGCGAAGAGGGTGACATGGTA
>RFXE01000074.1 GCA_009921785.1 Alphaproteobacteria bacterium | reverse complement strand
AGACGCCGGTCGGCCTCGATCTGCGTTTCACCCGGCCCACCCAAAAAGCCAAAGCCCCCGCGCTGCCGTTCGAGATGGGTCCATGAACGAACCAAGCGGCTTTTCTGATAGTTTAAATGCGCAAGCTCGACCTGGAGCGTCCCCTCCTTCGTGCGCGCGCGACGACCAAAGATCTCGAGGATCAGCCCTGTCCGATCAATCACTTTGACCTTGAGCGCCGTTTCGAGATTGCGTTGTTGTACGGGAGACAAAGCGCAATCCGTAATAACCAAACGGATTTCACGGTCCGCAATGAGGGCCGCCAGCTCTTCGATTTTTCCGGTGCCGATATAGGTCGCGGGTCTCAACTCAGAAAGCGGTACAATTCGACTTTCAATCACGTCGAGATCAATAGCGGCCGCTAGACCCGTCGCCTCCTCTAAACGCGCTATAGAAGGACGGAGATTAGTATCAGGATTATTCGCGCGCCGACGTGTTAAATAAGGCCCGATAACAAGCGCACGCGTTCCCGAGGCGACATCATGCTCGATGTCGGACCCCGCAACGGGCCGATTGCCAAATTCATAGGGCTTATGCGCCAAAATGAAGACCTTCGCGCGCGCTGCTCACTCTTTCAGTACCGCGCCGCTTTCATCAGTCGGATCAAACAGGGTAACGGGTGACCCTGGCATGATGGTCGAAATGGCGTGTTTATAGACGAGCTGGGAATGGCCATCCCGACGCAGCAGAAGGCAAAAATTATCAAACCAGGTGACGACGCCCTGAAGTTTCACGCCATTCACAAGGAAGATTGTCAGCGGAATTTTGGCCTTCCGGACATGGTTAAGAAAAGTGTCTTGGAGATTTTGTACTCGGTCATTTACCATTTTATTTCAGTCTCTTCTTATTGCTTTTTAATCCGGACTCTTAATTTAAGACGGTATTGAATTTGAGTTTCAGTCCCGCACCACTTCACCTATGAAAACAGATAGTGGCCCTTAGCTCAAGATTCAATCGATCCCGAGCGATTTGAGTTTCCGGTGTAGGGCCGAACGTTCCATGCCGACGAATTCAGCGGTGCGAGAAACATTGTGCCCAAAGCGGGCAATCTGCGCGAGCAGATAGTCCCGTTCAAAGAGCTCACGCGCCTCCCGAAGTGGCAAGGCAAGAAGTTTTTCGCCACCTTGGCCGCCGGCCATAGCAGGTGCAGAGGCGCCGACGTCAGATGGCAGGAGGTCGACTGTAATAGGTGCGTCAGCCTCTCCGCCGGCAAGGATCAGCATTCGCTCCACGCTGTTGCGCAACTGCCTGATATTGCCCGGCCAATCATGAGCCTGAAGAACGGCCATTGCATCCGGAGCAATCTCTCGCGGTACCTGACCGGTTGATGCGCAAATATCTTCGATGAAATGGGCAACGAGTTCAGGAATATCTTCACGGCGATCAGCCAATGCGGGGACGCGCAAAGGAACGACCGCCAACCGATGAAGAAGATCTTCGCGAAAACGGCCCGTGCGTACTTCTGCCTCAAGATCGCGCGCTGTCGACGAAATAATCCGGACATCGACCTCAACCTTGATCGAACCATTCACACGCTGGAAGGATTGATCTACAAGCACACGCAAGATTTTGCCTTGTGTCTCTTTCGGCATATCGGCGATTTCGTCGAGAAGAAGCGTGCCGCCATGGGCCTCTTCGAGCGCTCCGATGCGTTGAGGTACAGTTCCACTATTCTCGATGCCGAAGAGTTCGGTCTCCATAGAATCGGGCGTTATCGTTGCGGCATTCAAAACAACAAACGGACCGCCCGCACGTGCCGAAGAGACGTGGATCATGCGGGCCGCAAGTTCCTTACCCGAACCAGATGGACCCGAGATCAATACACGTGCATTTGTTGCGGCAACCTTTTCGATCGCCTGGCGCAATTGGCTCGCATGCTGTGATTGACCGATAAGCTCAGCGGATTTCGGTGCACGAATTCTCAGTTCGCGGACTTCACGTTTGAGTTTGAATGTTTCAAGCGCCCTATCCGCAACAAGCAACAAGCGATCCGATTTAAAGGGCTTTTCGATAAAGTCATAGGCACCGCGTTTAATGGCTGCGACAGCCGTTTCAACATTGCCATGACCAGATATCATAACGATGGGGAGATCAGGATTTTGTTCTTTCACAAGATCAAGCAACTGCAACCCATCCAAGCGCGAACCTTGAATCCAGATATCAAGAAAGATCAAATTGGGACGACGCGCGGCGATCTCGACTAAAGCAGAATCAGCATCAGCGGCCGTGCGACACTGAAAGCCTTCGTCTTCAAGAATCCCGGCAACAAGATTGCGGATGTCGGCTTCGTCATCAACAATGAGAATATCGGCGCTCATGATTTGTCAGATCCTGATTGGCCCTGATCAAGCGGGAAGAACAATCTCACACAAGCTCCTCTTTTACCATCAGGGCGATCGAGCAATTCAACGCCGCCACCATGGTCCTCAAGAATCTTTCCCACAATCGCTAAGCCTAGACCCGTGCCCCCTGCCCGCGTTGTCATGTAAGGTTCAAGCAGTCTTTGTCGTGCTTCGGCAGGAAAACCTTTTCCATTGTCGATAATATCAATGGCGACCATCCCGGGCTTATCAAAGGTTAGCGAAACATCGATTGCCGCCTTTCCTCGCTCTTCAACTGGCACGGCTGCAATCGCTTCCGTTGCGTTTTTAACAATATTGGTGAGTGCCTGTGCAATCAAACGACGATCGAAATCAGTGACAACACGCGTTTGGGGAATATGTTCTGAAAATTGGATTTCAGGATTTCCGACACGCATCAGGAATAGAACTTGGCGAATGACGGTCACAACGTCTTCGCGATCAAGCAAAGGTTTCGGCATGCGCGCGAAGGAAGAAAACTCATCGACCATACGCTTGATATCATCAACCTGCCGAATGATCGTATCAGTACATTGATCAAAGACTTCACGGTCTTCGAGAATAATTTTGCCATATTTGCGGCGAATGCGTTCAGCGGAAAGTTGAATCGGCGTCAACGGATTTTTGATTTCATGCGCAATACGCCGCGCAACATCAGCCCAAGCGGACGTGCGTTGAGCTGTGACAAGATCGGTAATGTCATCAAGCGTTACAATAACACCGCCACGCTCATCGCTTTCCTGTTCAATAGTCACGCGAACGGTAAGTGTTCGTTCCCGTTCTGCTGTACCGATTGAAATTTGACCCTGAAGTGGTCGACTAAGGTCACTGAAATCCTCAGGAAAAATATCTTTAAAAGCTGGTATCTCCTCGACCAGTTTCTTTCCTTCAAGCGAATGAAGATCCCGATCAAGCAATTGCTCGGCAGATGGATTGAGCAACGTTACGCGCCCCGCGCCGTCAAGACCGATGACACCTGCGGACACACCTGACAATACGGCTTCAGTAAAGCGACGACGTTTATCCATAGTCACATTGGCTTTTTGTAAGCCATCTGTTTGTCGACCAAGTTCTTCCGTCATTTTATTGAACGTATCACTCAGATGCGCCAAATCGCCTTCACGCGTCGCGACAGGAACGCGGACAGAATAATTGCCGCCCGCAACTTGGTCGGTCGCAAAAATCAATCGGCTGATTGGGGCAACGAGCCAATTGGCAAAACTTAATCCAACCCAAACTGCAGAAAGCAGTAAAATCACCGAGATCAAGGCATACATACTGGCAAATGCGATCTGAACGCCAAGTTTCTGTTCGGCCAACGCATCATAATAACGTGCTGCGAGTTCGGCTTGTTGCGGGAATTGAAGCGCTTTCGGATCAATTGTGCGCGCGACAAGTAGATATTCGTCATCAAAACCAGGTACTTTCACAAGCGCCCTAAAAATATTGCTTGTTTCCTGAAACAGACAAATGCCATCTGAGGATTCATTGGCTGCAGCAAATTCTTCATCTTTAGGAAGCATCAAATCCGGTAAGGCGACATTATCGATCCGTTCAGTGATAGACGTATTTTCTTTCATCAAGATAGCAACGAAGAATCCGAGAAAGTAAGAGCGCGACCGCATGAACTCGCGAAAGACTTCACGGTTCTCATCATAGACAGGACGTGCCCTTCCTAAATCGGCCGCCATTAAGCGAACCTCGCGCCCGATCGAGCGACATTGGAATTCCTGATACGCGCGCGCAACGCCCACTGATGTTTGCAAAAGTTCTTTGATCTGCCCCGAGAATGAAACGTCAATTCCACGCTCAAGCGTGAGCCAGCCGACAACGGCAACGAGAATGGCGGGTGCGGTCGCTACAAAAGCAAAGAGACCGACGATACGAACATGAAGCGCTGCGGCCGCCTGCCCCCTCCGCCGCGCTGAAATCAAACGCGATGCTTCAAAGCCGATCACTACCAAAAGAACGGCAATGAGAAATCCGTTGATTGCAAAGAGCGTTGTGACAACGTCGCGCGTGGGCACCACGGGTACAAAATTCGCCAGTACCAGAAATGTGGCCATGGCCGAAAGCAAAGCAAGGATAACCGTCGCAACGCCAAGGAAGCTGCGCCAGAACGATGACAGCCGGATACCGGTGCGACGCCCCTCAACAGGCTCCCGCGCCGAGAACCGCATCAATGCCATGGTTGTAACTCCCGAAAACCCCGCCAGCGTAAAGCCACGCGCACTACTGATGCAATAGTGCAACAGTGGCGATAAGCAACTGAAAAATAGAGGCTGTCGGCGCTAGCGCAGGGTCCGGATGATCCTAAGATCGAGGTCTTTGATCTTTTTACGCAACGTATTGCGATTAACGCCTAAAAGTTCGGCCGCTTTGATTTGATTACCACGTGTGGCTGCAAGGGTGGCATTGATCAACGGCTCCTCAACTTCCCTGAGGATTCGATGGTAAAGGCCTGGAGGCGGTAATTCCCCTTTAAATTTAGCAAAATAGGAATCAAGATGGAGTTCGACTGACTCCATCAAGCTCTTCGGTGGCGCAGCGGGTGCGTCTGGAGAGGCGTTTTGGGGTACCTCGGTTAACTCCGCCGCCACCAAAGGTTCGGTAATCGTTTCTTGCGGCGATAAGGCAGCAAGACGGCGGATCATATTTTCAAGCTCGCGCACATTGCCCGGCCAACGGTGCCGCTTCAAACGTTCAAGAGCAGCCGAGTCGATTTGCTTTTTAGGCAAACCTTCTTTTTCAGCGAGCGTAAAGAAATGCCGAACGAGATCGGGAAGATCTTCGATACGTTCACGTAGTGGTGGCAAACGCAACGGCACGACATTTAGACGGAAGAACAAATCTTCGCGGAAAAGCCCTTGCTGAATAGCTTGACGTAAATCCTTATTCGTCGCGGCGATGATGCGCACATCCGTCTTGATCGACGATCGACCGCCGATGCTTGTATATTCGCCCTCTTGTAAGACGCGTAGCAAACGCGTTTGCGCTTCCATTGGCATATCGCCAATTTCATCGAGAAAGAGCGTGCCGCCTTCAGCTTGCTCGAAACGACCAGTCGCACGGCTAACAGCACCGGTGAATGATCCCTTCTCGTGACCGAACAACTCGCTCTCAATGAGATCGCGCGGAATGGCTGCCATATTGACGGCAACAAAAGGACCATTGCGCCGTTTGCCATAGTCATGCAATGCGCGGGCGACGAGTTCTTTACCCGTGCCAGATTCACCATTGATCATCACGGTGAGATCCGTTGACATCAAGCGCGCCATCGACCGGTAAAGTTCCTGCATCGCGGGTGAACGACCAACGAGCGGAATATCTTCGGTTGTGGCATCAGCGTGTGGTCGAACGATCTCTCGCGGGCGCGTCAACGCGCGACCAATGACAGCAAGAAGTTCCTTAAGATCAAATGGCTTTGGTAGATATTCATAGGCGCCACGTTCAGACGCGCGTATGGCGGTCATGAATGTATTCTGCGCGCTCATCACAATGATCGGAAGATCGGGACGAAGTTTCTTTATTCTTGGCAAAAGATCAAAGGCGTTTTCGTCTGGCATCACTACATCGGTAACAACAAGATCGCCCTGTCCTTCGGAAATCCACCGCCAAAGGGTCGAGGCTTGCCCTGTGACACGCACGTCGTAGCCCGCGCGCCCCAAAGCTTGATTGAGCACCGTCCGGATTGCGGCATCATCATCCGCAACAAGAATTGTCCCGTTCGCCATCACTTAACCATCAATTTCTGCACGCCGGCCATCGCGTGCTGAATGCATAGACAAGAGAACTCTGAACACCGTGCGCCGCGGAAGCGAGTCGCATTCGACAATGCCCCCATGATCGCGGATGATCTTCGATACCAAAGCAAGACCGAGGCCAGACCCGGTGGACTTGGTTGTGACAAAGGGATCAAAAAGCGTTTGTACGATATCGTGGGGTACGCCCGGACCATTATCCTTGACGGTGATTTCAAGCGGCAATGCGATCCGTTCACGCGACCCGGGTGTTGCGATTTTTACGCCCGGACGAAACGCGGTGGATAATTCAATTGTGCCATCAACAGCATCCGCTCCAATCGCCTCAGCAGCATTTTTGACCAAATTTAAAAACACCTGAATGAGTTGATCGCGACTGCCACTGATTGGCGGCAATGACGGGTCATAAGTCTCATTAAACCTTATGTGACGGGCGAATCCTGAGGTTGCGAGGCGTTTCACATGTTCGAGCACACTGTGAATATTCACAGGCTCACGCTCAACCGGACGCTCATCAGAGAAATCTTCGAAACGTTCTACGAGCTTCACGATGCGATCCGTCTCATCGCAAATTAAGCGGAGCAAATCGCGGTCGGACTCCTCAACGGTCGCTTCTAATAATTGCGCCGCGCCGCGGATGCCCGAGAGCGGATTTTTGATCTCATGAGCGAGCATAGAACCCATCGCCGAAATCGACCGAGCAGCGCCGCGATGGCTCAATTGCCTGTCTATTTTTTCAGCAATTGTCTTTTCTTGAAGCATAATTACGATGTCGCCCGGCTGATCCGTCGACGGCGTCGCATAGAGATCGACAATCTTATCCTGCCCGATGCGCGGGGTTCCGACATCAACACGATATTCGCTCATGCTGCCGCCATGCGTGCGCACAGCTTCAACCATAGACAGAACAGGCGATCCGAAGGGTACAAGTTCAGCAAGCGTGAAGCGGCTCAACATCGACGCGCTCATTTGCAGAAAAGCTTGCGCTGCCAAATTCGCTTCAACAATGCGGTTGTCTTTGTCGATGACGATCACCGGCAAAGGCAGCGCATTTAAAATCGCGTCTGAGCGCGCCTCTGCTGCCGGCATCGTGTTCACCGTTTTCAGGAGCGCTGTCATGCCGCCTCCTTCCGGTCAATCGTGCGATAAAGCCGAGCAAGTTGCTTTGTAACCACATGATGATCTTGCGAAGTCAGCAGCTCCAAACGTTCGGCATCAGACCATTGAGCGCCAAGAGAGACCGCATCATCAAGATAGGCCGCAAGATGTTTGCGTGCATGGCGAATGCCTGTCTCGATTCCGAAGAGAGACAACAAATCATCATAATGTTCGGAAACGGCTTCTTGGCGATGCTCAATAGGTGTTTCGATATAGACCTCGCCTGCAAGCGCTTTTGCGATTTGCCCGACCAACCAAGGCTGCCCTAATGCTGCGCGACCAATCATCACGCCATCTGCACTTGAGGCTGAGAGAATTGCCTTCGCGTCGGATAAGCTTTGGCAATCGCCATTCGCAATCACAGGCAATGATACGGCATTTTTAACGACCGCTATCGCGTTCCAATCCGCTTGGCCTTTGTAGAATTGGCAGCGAGTACGCCCGTGAACCGTAATCCAGGCGACACCGTGCGCTTCCGCGCGGCGCGCAAGTTCAGGCGCGTTTAATGATCCGTCATCCCAGCCTAACCGCATCTTGACGGTGACTGGCAAAGATCTTCGCGGGGCAACCCATATTAATATCGATGACGTGGGCACCCGACGCCTCGGCCAATTTGGCGGCTTCCGCCATCCATTGGGGATCCCGTCCGGCAAGCTGCACAATGTGGCAATCAATCCCCTCGCCCTCTGCGCGCACGCGGCTTTCCTCGGAGCCTCGGACATAGTCGTCCGACGCCACCATCTCGGAAACGACGAAAGAAGCGCCAAAACGGCGCGCAATGCGCCGCATGCTCACATCGGTTACCCCCGACATGGGCGCTAAAGCGGCGACAGGAGCCGTATTTCCAGCTCCAAGGACTATCGGAAGTTGTG
>RFXE01000073.1 GCA_009921785.1 Alphaproteobacteria bacterium | reverse complement strand
CGCGTGAAAAATCCATGCACGAGTCCGCTGCTTTGAAGGTGGTGACTGATCAAGGGGCGCGGCATTGTGCTCGTCATGGATTTAAAATCCGGCTGGTGTTGGCCACTCGGGATGCGAAAGGGCAAGCGCTTTAAACAATTGCCCCATGCCTTTTGCCGTCGGTTCGATCAAGCGTTCACGGGCGCTTTGAATGTCTTTGGCCTGTTGCGGTGATGCTTTGCGCATGAGCGTTTCGGCGCGTGTGGTAAGCCCCAGGCGATCAAGAAGTTCAGCTTGCGTGATGGGCCCATGTGTTTGCGCACCACTTTGGCGCGCCGCTTGTTCGAGTGTTTCAAAATTCACATGAACGGTTACATCCGCTTCACCCGGTTCTTCAAGCGGGTTAACGAATTCATGGGCTTTCATCGCCTGCAATGTGTCGCCGAAGCCAGACTCTGTGTAGCCATAATCGATAATGAGGCCCGCTCCACCATATTCAACAAGATGATGCGCAAGATCACGCATGATGGTTTCGCTGATGGGTGCATATTCAAGAACATCGCCTTCGGTCCCGCCCGGTCCGGACATCCTCATCGGCTCCGTCATCGGCGCCGATCAAACATTCATGCCAGCCTTGGTTGCGCTTTTGGAATTGGCGGATGGGCAATGCGTCGAAAAACTCATTGGCTAAGAAGATCGTCGGTTTTTGGGGAAGTGCGGCAATCGTGGGAACCCATTCAATTCTTGGATGGGCGTCGATTAATGTCTTTTTCTGGATCTCACTTAACACGGGGCTCATTTCGACAAGCGTGACTTGAAGCGCGTCGTGAAATCCGGTGACAGCTTTTGTCGCACGCAACACATCACTCATCAGCGTGCCGCGACCGGGCCCAAGCTCAACGAGAGATAAAGCGGGTTGACCCGCGCGGAGCCAAAGATCAGCACACCAAAGACCAATCAATTCGCCGAACATTTGCGAAATCTCGGGTGATGTCGTGAAATCACCAGACGCGCCCAAAGGATCGCGCGTCATATAATAGCCGTGTTGAGGATCACCCAAAGCCAGCGCCATGTAACGCTCGACACTAATAGGGCCTTCTTGCCGAATGAGATCGACAATGCGTTTTTTCAGAGCGCTCATGCGGATTTAGACTCTGTGCGAAGGCTTAGAACGATCAGCACGACACCGATCAGTGCCATGGGAAGCGATAGCGCCATGCCCATCGTGAAGCCGCCCGGCAGAGCTTCTGTCATAGGATCAGGATCGCGATAAAGCTCTGCAATGCTGCGCGTGAGGGCATAGAGCACACCAAAGAGACCAGCGAGAAGTCCTGGCTTTTTCAAACCGCCGCGCAGGGCAACGAGACCGACGATGATAAAAATCAAAACACCTTCGAGTCCGGCTTCATACAGTTGGCTCGGATGACGCGGCAAATCATCTGCACGCGGAAAGATCATGGCCCACGCTACATCAGTGGGGCGACCCCATAATTCTCCATTTATGAAATTCGCGATGCGCCCGAAAAATATTCCGATGGGTGAAACAATGGCAGCAATATCGAACAAAGAGAGAAGCGGGGTTTTGCGATGCCACGATAAAAACACCATCGCCAATAACGCGCCAATGAAACCACCGTGAAAAGCCATGCCGCCATGCCAGACAGCGAGAATTTCTGAAGGATGCGCGCGATAATAATCGAGGTCGTAAAAGATCACATTGCCGAGGCGACCGCCAAACACGATGCCGAAGGCCATGTAGATTAAGAGATCATCCATAGTGAGACGATCAGGTCGAATGCGTGTGCCCCAAAGTTGATCGGAGGCAGCAAGGGCAATGGCGAGGCGCCAGCCGAGAAGCAGCCCTGCGATATAAGCGAGCGCATACCAGCGAATGGCGAAAGGGCCGAATTCGACAAGAACCGGATCAATCTGCGGGAATGGGAGAACAAAAAGCGGCATGGGACCCTGATATCTAGCTATTCCATTGCCGAGGCTTGCGCTTTTCAATTTCGCGCGTCAAGCGCTCGGCGTGGGCTGGCGTCATCCCTTCGCCGTGGTAAAAGGCTTTTATATGGTTAGCTCCGCTCAGGGTTACTTCGATTACGAGGACGAAAAAGATGACGACATCGCCTAATCCCTTTCTCGACAATATCTCCCGTTTGATGACCGATGCCGCCGGTGTTGCGACAGGTATGAAGCGTGAGGCTGAAACCGTGATGCGGGCGCAATTCGAAAGATTGATTCGCGATATGGATGTTGTGTCGCGTGAGGAGTTCGAAGCGGTGCGTGCTATGGCGATTGCTGCGCGCGAAGAGAATGAGCGTTTGGCTGCGCGCATTGCCGAACTCGAATCAAAACATGGCGCCTAATTCGATTCGTTTGACGAATAACTCCTGATTCGAGGGCAAAGGTCTGTGGACAGGAGTTTCCGGCGATTGTGCGATTCAGTCGAATCCGTGAGCGTCCACCCTGCCTGATGGTTTGAGTCGTCCCTGTCGGGGCGGGCTGTCACGGCAACTGGATACATAATGTCGATCACTGATTCACATGAAACCGAGCGGGCCGAACATCCGCTCGATATGGTCGAGCGGCTCGCTCATCTTAAAGATCTAACGTTCGAGCGCTCGGGCGATGACGAGATCGCCATCTCCGTTCAAGGCCGTTGGACATCTTATGATGTCGCGTTCACATGGCTCGACGGTATTGAAGCGCTTCATGTGGCTTGTGCTTTCGATTTGAAAATTCCCGAGCGGCGTCGCGCTGAGATTGCCGATTTGATGACACGCATCAATGAGCAATTATGGATTGGTCATTTCGACATGTGGTCGGAAACCGATGTCGTGATGTTCCGCCATTCCTTGATGTTGTCAGGAGGCGCAGAGCCTTCTGGTGCGCAATGCGAGGCTCTGATGAATCTCGCTGTCGATACATGCGACCGGCATTATCAAGCGTTTCAATTTGTCATGTGGTCGGGAAAATCACCGGTCGATGCGTTAGCCGTGACCATGTTTGAAACGGTCGGTGAAGCTTGAGTTTTCGTGATCCGGTGAGTCTGGAGATCAAAACATCATGAGTGCGGATTTTCCTTCTTCTCTCGTTCTCGTAGGCGCCGGCAAAATGGGCGGTGCGATGCTCGAAGGCTGGCTGAGTGCCGGACTTGAAGGGCGTGCGGTTACGGTTATCGATCCTTTGCCCTCGGACACAATGACGGCGTTATGCAAACGCGTTGGCGCCTCTCTCAATCCGAAAGAACAACCAGCGGTGCCTGAAGCGCTTGTGCTTGGCATTAAGCCGCAAATGCTTGATGCGGCGGCACCAACACTCGCGCCGCTTGCAGGTCCCGATACGTTGGTCGTTTCTATTCTGGCGGGTAAAACGATCGGTAATCTCAAAGCGCGGTTACCTGACGCACGCGCTATTGTTCGCTCCATGCCCAATCTGCCAGCCTCCGTCGGACGCGGAATTTCTGGTGCGGTGGCCAGCCCCGAGGTATCGGCGCGGCAAAAATCCATGGCGGATCGCCTTCTTAAAGGTGTGGGCTTGGTCGAATGGGTCGATCATGAGGATTTGATCGATGCGGTCACTGGTCTCTCAGGCTCGGGTCCGGCCTATGTATTTCACCTTGTCGAATGTCTCGCCAAAGCAGGCGAAGCGGAGGGTTTGCCGCCGGATCTCGCGTTACGGCTCGCAAGGGCAACGGTTGAAGGGGCGGGCGAATTGCTCCATCGCTCTGAGTTGTCTGCCGAAACCCTCCGGCACAATGTGACCTCGCCAGGCGGAACGACGGCAGCCGGATTGACGGTCCTTATGGGCAATCAGGCGCTCGAAAAGCTCATTATGGGAACCGTACATGCGGCGCGGCGTCGCGCTGCCGAGCTCTCGGGCTGATACGGGCTAGACTTTCAGGTTCAGGCCCTCCATCTCTAACTCACGAGAACAGGGGGCCTCACCATGAGCACGCACGGACATTCAACTCGCGACCGCATTGTCGATGCGTTGATGGAACTTGCCGCAGAACGCGATTGGGACCGGATCGAGATATCCGATGTAGCCGAGCGCGCAGGCGTGACTCTTCTTGAGTTCCGCGAGGCGTTTCCTTCAAAGGGTGCGGTTCTTGGCAGCTTCAATCGCCGCATCGATCAGCTTGTTTTGGGCAATGACGATAAGAGCCTTTCGGATGAATCCACGCGCGACCGTATTTTTGATGTGCTCATGCGGCGCTTTGATGCGCTCTCCCCTTATAAGCATGCGCTGAAACGCATGGCGCCGTCTTTGGCGCGCGATCCGTTGACGCTCGCAGCGCTCAATCAGGCCGCTTTGAATTCGATGCGGTTTATGCTTGCAGCCGCTGCTGTTGAAACCGAAGGGCCCGTGGGCGCGATCAAGCTTCAAGGCGCGGTCCTTGCTTATGCCAAAGTGATGGATGTGTGGTTCCGCGATGAAGATCCGGGCCTATCACGTACGATGGCGGCGCTTGATGAAGAATTGAAGCGCGGTGGCATGGTGATTAATCGGCTCGAAGATCTCGAGCGCATGACTCAACCGTTGTCAGGCGCGCTTCATCGCATGTTCGAACGCGGTATGGCGATGGCTAAGAAAGATCGCGCTGCGCACCGTGCAGACGCGGATCTTGATCCTTCAATTTGATCGCTTTTCTTTGCAAGGATCGTTCTGATGTCTGATGCGTCGTCGCTTACGCCGGTCATTTCTTTTGATGATTTTTTGAAAGTCGATATCCGCGTTGGCACGGTTATCGAAGCTGAGCCCTTTCCTGAGGCGCGGAAGCCCGCCATCAAATTGAAAATTGATTTTGGCGCGCCGATTGGCATTAAAAAATCATCGGCGCAGATTACTGAAAATCACAGTCCAGAAAAACTCGTCGGCAGCCAGGTGCTTGCGGTGGTCAATTTCCCGCCGCGTCAGATCGGGCCCTTCATGTCAGAGGTTTTGACTCTCGGTGTTCCCGATGTAGCGGGGAAGGTCATGTTAATTCGCCCCGATCGTGACGTGCCAAAGGGCGGACGGCTTTATTAAGTCTTTTGTTTTGAAGTTATGCACTTGCTGCTATTGCATCGCGGCGAATGCGCTCGACCATCGACCGCACGCCATTTGATCGCTGCGGTGTGAGATGTTCGGCGAGGCCTAAGCGGCGAAACAAATCAAGCGCATCAATGCTGAGAATTTCACGCGCAGTCTTTCCCGAATAAAGCGCAAGCGTGAGCGCCACGAGGCCTTTGACAATATGCGCGTCGCTTTGGCCTTTGAAGGATAGAACGGGTTCAAGCCCTGAGTGGTCAACCGATGTGACAACCCATACCTGACTTGCGCAGCCTTTGACACGATTATCTTCGGTCGTTTCGCTTTCGGAGAGCTGCGGAAGGTCTTTTCCGAGCTCGATCAAATAGCGGTAGCGGTCTTCCCAATCTTCGAGGAAGCCGAAATTCTCGATAATCTCATTGATGCGTGATGCCATGATCGAATCCAAACTCACACGGGTGTAAAGGCGAAACCCCGTATGGTCGAGATCAAATCTTTTTCTGGGCGTCTGGTTCGCGACGCGGAGGCAGGGGAATTGAGGCAGCGGGGGTAGCGTCGGCCACGAGGTTTTGTGCGCGCGCCGTGTCATTGCCCGACGCGGCATGGGCCGTTTCTGGTCCGATGAGTGCGGCGAGGGGGTCAGTATCTGTTGCGGCCTTTGCGGCGCGTGCAGCGAGTTCGAGACAGGATTTTTCATGACCCGCGCAGGCGGTTGTCATAGCGCGTGTGGCCGTTTCCATTGTCGCCTTGAGTGCCGCGACGCTGATTGTTTCAGGGCCCTTTGAAACTGTGCTTGCAGTAATCGCGCGAGGCGCGCTTGTCTCTTGTGATTTTAAAGTGGCGCTTGATGCGGATGATCCCGAAACGAGTCCCGGTCGCGCAAGCCATTCCGGCATGGGCGGCCGCAAGGGCGATGCCAAATAGATGAGGCCAATCACGGCGGCAGATTTGATGATGAATCCCATCGCTGACGAATCGAATCCCGGCTTCTGTAAAATTTTCTTTGATCGACAGGAGCCCAAAACGGGATTGTCATGACCTCATCAAGTGACAATGCGTCATGCACGTTGAGGAGACACGCATAGATTGCAAAGATGGTTAAATCTTGGTGAATAAAAGAACCGTTTTTAGCCGGTTTGTTAACGCTTTTCGGGCGCTTGTTAACAAATGGCCGTTGTTCTTTCAAAATTGATAAATTCGTTTAGGGAAGGCTTAAGCACGATCGGGCACTCTGCGGATCGAAGCGTAACCGTAAGCGGTTGCGCCTTTTATTCCGAGGGATGCTATGATCAAACAGGTTGAACAAGTTTTTGGCGACGCTTTGGGCGCTTTGGTTCATCCCATGATTACGGAAGGCACGCCGGCCTTTACCGCGCATCGTTTTTTTATTGGCACTCGACTTGCGATGGCCGTTGCTGGTGTCATGGCGCTTCTTCTCTTCACGATCGTGCCGCATGTTGTCTCATCAAGCCTGCATTATCTTGGCATCATCTTATTGTTTCAGGCAGTGATCGCGTTGGGTGTATCACGCCTTGGTGGCTTTCGCGCCGGTATATCCCTTTCACTTCTTACCTTATCATTCATTCCCGTACTTTCGGGCGGCCCCGCTTCGGTCGCGTTGTTGATGCCGCTCATTCTAGAAGGCGCTTTGTTACAGGGACCTCGTGGCGCAGCGTTTTATCTTGTGAGCCTTGCGGCGAGTGCTGTTGTCTCTGCCTTTGCTGGGCCGGTTGTATCCCCCTTGGCGATGGCGCTTTTTTCAGGTGCGGGACTTGCCGGTTTGGCCTTTGGTGTCTTTTTCGCGCTTGATCTTCTTGTCGGCGCCGATCGCCGTGCCTCGCGTGAAGAAGATCGCTGGCGTGGCGCCACCGCTTTGGTCGATGGTGGTCTTGCGCGTCATGATGTGTCAGGCAAAGTCAAAGGCGCGAATGAGAAATTCTGCCGCTTTCTCGGCATTGAAGCTGAGGGGCTCTCTGATCGCAGCGTGATCGAAAGGTTGCATCTTTCGAGCGCGCCATTGTTTTTGAAAGCGCTCTCTGATGCTAGCCATGGCGCGCAAGCGGTGGAAACTCACATTCGCATTCGCGCGGAAGCCGGTGCAGAAGGACATGATGCTTCTGATCCTTATCGAGATGCGATTGTACGTTTCCAACGTGTGGCACCTGGTAGCGCGCGTGATGATGGTGAAATTTTTGCGCTTTATCGCGCAGCGCCTGTGCCGCAAGTTCAGCGTAAAGCGGATACGGTTGAAACAACAACTTTCGCTCTTCAGCGTCTGGGCCATGAATTACGCACGCCGCTTTCGGCGATTGTCGGATTCACCGATTGTCTTGCCGATCCAAATTTAGTTGCTGAGCACGATTCACGTCGACAAGATTATGTGAGACTTATTTCTGTTTCTGCTCATCATATGCTTGAGCTTGTTGACGGGCTTTCGGAAGGCAAGGTTCCGCAAGAGCCAGTAGATCGGATTGACCTCGCAAGCATTGTTGATGAAACGCTCTCGATGATTGCGGCTGATGCGGCGCAGAAGGGCACAGAAATTCGGGCCCATATTGCTCCGCATTTGCCACGGATGGTTGGAAATCGTCGCGGTGTCAGGCAGGTGGCTCTCAATCTTTTGAGCAATGCCATTAAATTTGCGCCGGAAGGTAAAGTTACCGTCACGCTTCGCCAAGACGGACCAATGCTGGCGCTGACCATTGCCGATGACGGCAAGGGTGTTGAAATGGATGAATTGCCGCGATTGACGGAACCGCGCTTCCGTGGTCGGTCAAGCCGTGTTGCACAGATCGAAGGTCAGGGTCTTGGGCTTTCAATCGTACGCGAAATCGTCAACCATCACGAAGGGACTTTGGCGATTGATAGTCGTCCGGGTGAAGGCCTTTCAGCGACGGTGCATTTTCCATTAGAGCGACAGGTTGCCGAAGTCTTTCATGCCGGTCGTCGCGTGATGGCGGGAGGCCGTCGTTATGCGTGAGCGGACGATGCGTCGTGAACCGATCTTCGATGATCCGCATCCTTATCAAGAGCATGACGGGTATGACGACGATCGTTCGCATGACGACCAAAGCGATTCGTCATCATTGCGCCGGATGCTGTCTCCCGCGCGTAGTATCCCCACGACAATTTTAATCCTCGTAACAATCGCCTTTGTTACTAATGCGCTTTACTTGCAGCATGGTAATCGTGGGACGTTACTTCCTGATCTTTTGACGAGCATGAGAAGCGTCTT
>RFXE01000072.1 GCA_009921785.1 Alphaproteobacteria bacterium | reverse complement strand
CACCAAAGCAGACCACGCCCTGTTAAAGCGATTAGCAACGCTTGCCGGGTTGCCGGATTTCAAAGTGCTTGAACTTCATTTCGCTGAATTGCGCGCCCGTGTGAGTGGCGTGGTTACAAAAAGACTCGCTGAACCTTAAGGGCTAGCGAGTCGATTATGCTTGTTACGCTGCCTCTTCAAGCGGCGGTCCAGCGCGAATGGGAAAGCGCACAAGAACTGTCGTTCCTGATCCTTCGGTTGATCGTATTGTCAATGTGCCGCCATGCAGTTCGGCGAATGATCGTGCGATGGCTAGGCCCAAACCTGCCCCTTCAGTTGGTTGGCGTGCATCGAGATCAACCCATTCGAAAGGGCGTCCCAGTTTTGCAAGCGCGTCTTTCGGAATGCCGATGCCGGTGTCTTCAACATAGAGATTAACCGCACCCGAAACTTCGCGCGTGGAGACGGAGATACGTCCGCCTTCATGTGTGAATTTAATAGCGTTCGAGATCAGGTGAGACAAAATGCGAGAGATGGCACGCCGATCTGCCATAAGCGGACTCTGATCCGAGAAATTCGCGTGGAGTTTAATGCCCTTCTCATCGGCCATTGGACGCATCGCTTCAACAGCTTCACGTGCTGCATCACTCAAAATCATCAGTTTTTTGTCGATACGAATTTTACCAGCTTCGAGCTCGGCCATATCTAGAATATCGGCAATAATTGTCAGAAGAGATTGACCGCTGCGTGAGATGTCATGGCAATAATCTTTGTATTTCGCGTGACCAAGAGCGCCATAAAGCTCGGCTTCCATAATCTCAGAGAAACCAAGAATGGCATTGAGTGGTGTCCGTAGCTCATGGCTCATTTTCGCGAGAAACTCGCTCTTTGCTCGGTTTGCACTTTCCGCTTCGGCTTTTTGTTCAAGATAGCGCTCAGCCAATTGGGTCAATTGTTCAGCTTGCGTCTCGAGAGCAAGTCGCGACCGGCGTAAATCGGAGATCGTGGCGGTGAGTTTACGTTCTGATTCCTGGAACCGTTGCTCTTCGGTTTTCAACGCCGTGATGTCTGTGCCTACCGAAACATGGCCGCCATCCTTTGTGCGCCGTTCATTGACTTGCAACCAGCGCCCATCAGCAATCATCACTTCATAAGACTGTGTGGAGTCAAATTCGATATTAGCATGATCGTCCCGAAGGATTTGTTGGGACCGTTGAAGCCACGGCTTCAGGCGCTCATAAGATGTGCCCCGTTGAACGAGTTCAGAGGGCAGGCCGTGCATGTCACGGAACTTTGAATTACAAAGAACGAGATCATAATTTGAATCCCAGAGCACAAAGGCTTCACCAAGGCTTTCAATGGCATCACGTAGGCGGAGATCGGCGGTTGCCGACTCTGCCGCAGTCCGGCGTTGTTCGCTGATATCGACGGCAATGCCGATCAAATGTTGGTCTTGCCCCTTGCCATCATGAATAAGTTCCGCGCGCGTTCTAATCCACACCCATTCACCATTTGCTGCGCGGATTCTGAACGCTTGATCAACCGTATCAACGCGATCTGCAGCTAGGCGGTCGGCGAGTTCAAAAAGATCGCTATCATCCGGGTGAACAAGCGCGTTCACCTCGCCGAATGACATGAATTCGGCATGGCGTTTATAGCCCAAAATATCATACATGGAATCGGACCAGAAAATCGTACCTCGTGCGATGTCCCAATCCCAAAGGCCGCAACGCCCACGATTCAAAGCGAGATCAAGTCGATCTTTTACATTGGCAAGGATCGCATCGGATTGTCGTGCGCGCCAGGCTTGTCCATACCAAGCCGCTGAAAGCGCAAGAATGAGTAACGCAGCGCCCGCGATGATTGCCGTTTGCTCCATCAAATCAAAAGTCCATGCTTCAAGAGCTTGATCGATAGGCGCGATCATAATCACTTCGCCGAACGGCGCATGAAGACGCGCGGTGGCAACGAGCGCTTCGCGCTGATCCGCCAAGATAACCCGCGAAAGTGCACGGCCATTAGATTCTGTATTCGAGATCGGCGCGAGAGGTATTAAATTCGGTGTTAAGTCTGCCGGCAATGTTGCACGTATGGCACCCGTTTCATCGCTCAATGCAAGGTAATGAGTGCGGTCGATACGCTGCCCGGCCGCCGCTTGCATGAGAACCGCTTGCCAATTGGCAGGGCTCGCGCCGCCTTTGTCATTATTCTGCGTTATTAACTCGGCGCGGATAAGAGCTGCCGAAAGATCTAATTCATCAGAAACAAGGCTGATGGCTCGCGCGTGAGAGGCGATCACATGATGATAAAGAGCAAAGCCCAGAGCTGAAAGACATATAAGTATAAGAACGGGAATGAGGCGTCGTAACAAAGGCTCAAGCATAAGAGCGCGAGCATAAGTTGGACTCACAAGCGAGCGTGCAAGTCCCTGAATCGTGCCTGCACGAGACCGTGCGCTGGCCACGTTATTGTGCGCCATCGTTAAACCCTTCGGTTTTCGACCCGTAATCTTCGGCGCTTGCTGCCCCCAGCCGCCCGAATCAACGCATCTGAATCATGGCGCGGTGATTTGTCCAGACCTTAACAAAGTCTTGATAAAACTTTTTTTGACGCCTCAGAGGCGCGCAAGGTCAAGTCTTTGAAACTGAATCTTTTTATGACTCTGCGGCGAGAGAACGGGTGACGATGTCGAGAACATCGGTTGACAGATTTTCTTCTGCTGCAATCCGTTCAAGGGCCTTTTTTGCAAAATCTCGCCGTTTTGATTCGAGGGCACGCCAGGATTTGAAGGCGCCCAAGATCCGCGCAGCGACCTGTGGGTTCGAACGGTCTGTTTCAATAACGATCCCCGCGACGAATTCATGCCCCGCGCCATCGGCCCGATTGAATTGCGAGGGATTGGCCATCGCAAAGGCGCCAACGAGCGCGCGCAGCCGATTAGGGTTCGATTTGGAAAACCCCTTATGCGCCATGAGATTTTTTACGCGATCAAGTGTTTCAGTTTCAGGAATAGAGGCTTGAAGTGAAAACCACTTATCGAGGATGAGAGGGTCGGATTCAAACCGATTTGCAAAATCCTGAAGTGCACGCTCCCGCGCGTCACCCCGATGTTGTGCAAGAATAGACAGTGCGCCAAACCGGTCAGTCATATTGTCGGCGTCGTGATAAAGCTTCTCCGCGATAGGCAGGCCGAATTCGGGTTTGCCACATGATATGAGGTCTAGCGCAATCATACGTAACGCACGACGTCCGGCGCTTTTCGCATCTGGTGAATAGCTTTGTCGAGATGAAAGCGTATCAATCAAAGCTTTGAGGGGGTCGGCAAGCGCTTCGCCGATTGATTTCCGAAGTGCCAGACGGGCATCGCGGATGGCATCGGGATCAACATCTGAACCGATGTCACGGGCAATATCGGATTCGGAAGGCATCGTCAGGATCTGCGCCATGAAGGCGTGATCATGACCCGAAAGAACGGCGCGAAGCGCTTCCGAGTAACGAGTGTCTGTTACAAAAGCTTTTCCCGCTCGCAAATTGGAAACGCCGGCCTTCAAAAGTGTGGTGGCAAGACTCTGTGCGGCTTGCCAGCGATTGAAAGAGTCGCTGTCATGGGCAAGACGAATAAGATTTTCGGGTTCGTTCGTTTGGTGATGAAGCACGACGGGTGCTGAAAACTCGCGAAGCGCCGATAGAATGGGTTTCCGTTCAAGCCCATCGAAAAAAAGCTTTCCCTGTCCTTCCGAGAGAATGAATACATCGCCTTTCATCTCTCCTTCTTTGGGAGAGAGGGTCAATGTGTGACCAGCCTCGTCAATAAATCCAAGCGCAATGGGTATAACAACGGGGGCCTTTGTCGGTTGCCCCGGTGTTGGCGCGGTGTTTTGTGAAAAGTGAATCGTCCATGTACCGTTCTTCGTGTCAAAATCTTCCGCAATAGTCACATGCGGGGTGCCGGCTTGGCGGTACCATTTTGAAAAATCAGATAGGGAGTGACCGCTGGCTTCTTCAAAACACGCGAGAAAATCTTCAATCGTTGCCGCAGTGCCATCGCAGCGGGACAGATATAGATCCATTCCCTTTTTAAATTGGTCTGCGCCGATCAAGATCTTGAGCATTCGAATAAGCTCAGCACCTTTTTCGTAAACCGTGGGTGTATAGAAGTTATTAATTTCACGATATTCATGTGGCCGAACCGGATGGGCGAGGGGGCCGCTATCTTCAACAAATTGTTGCGCTCTTAAATTGCGTACATCCGCAATGCGCTTCACAGCGCGCGATCGCTGATCAGATGTGAACTCCTGATCGCGAAAAACAGTCAAGCCCTCTTTTAGACAAAGCTGAAACCAATCACGGCAGGTGATGCGATTGCCCGTCCAGTTATGGAAATATTCATGCGCGATGATGGCTTCGATATGAAGATAGTCCGTATCGGTAGCGCTCTCAGGACTCGCAAGGACATATTTATCGTTGAATATATTTAGTCCCTTATTTTCCATGGCCCCCATATTGAAATCAGACACCGCAACGATATTGAAAACGTCGAGATCATATTCACAGCCAAAGACGTCTTCGTCCCATTTCATTGATCGGATCAACGCATCAAGCGCATAGGCTGCACGATTTTCCTTGCCCGATTCGACATAAATACCAAGCTCAACTTTGCGCCCTGAGCGCGTTATAAATTGCCCACCCACTTTACCGAGGTGTCCGCCTACAAGTGCAAAGAGATAAGAGGGTTTCGGGTGCGGATCATGCCACACGGCATAATGCCATCCATTATCGAGGTCGCCTTGTTCAACCGGATTACCATTGCCGAGAAGGATCGGTGCGTCGTCCTTCTTCGCAACAATACGCGTTGTATAGATCGACATGACGTCTGGACGATCGAGGAAGTAAGTTATACGGCGAAATCCTTCCGCTTCGCATTGGGTGCAATAATTTCCTGATGACCGATAAAGCCCCATCAATTTTGTATTCGCTGCCGGATCAAGGCGCGTCGTAATTGTTAAAGTAAATTGCCGTTGTGGCGGCGATTTAAGAGTAAGTGCCTGCGCAGTGATGAGATAATCAGACTGGGACAGATTCACGTCGTCGATGGCAATTGATTCTAAGACGAGCTCGTCACCATCCAGTATCAGTTGTGTCGCTCCCGAGCCGAGGGGAGTGAATACACTTCGCGTGACAACCCGGGTACGAGAATCGTCAAGAGTCACGTCGAGATGGACACTTTCGATCCGCCAAGCAGGGGCAATATAATCTTTGAGGCGAATCGCGGGCGATTGATCGGGGCGCATGAGGAACCATTCGACAGAGGGTTGAACCAAACGCACTATATATCAGGTCGATCCTAGCCGTCGAGATACGCTTAATGGGGGCTGCCTTTACGAATTCGCAGACCGAACCGGCTCTGTATGGCTCACGATTCTGAGAATATTCTCAATTTCGCTTTTGACGCCATGTTCGAGTCGATCAACCATTTCATGCACACTTGTTACATCGCTTTTTGGCTCGACGCGGCAGTGATAATTTACAATTAAACCATGGCCTGTTTCGCGTACGCGGACACTATGAATGTCAGTAATCGACCCGATGGTCGCTGCATGGCGTCCGAGTGCTTCAGCAACTTTAGCGCGCGTTGTCTCGTCGGTATCTTTTCCAAATAGACTTGAAACGACGAGCGGTTCGATATGAGTTTCAACTTCTGTTGCTGGCCCAAGTTCTTCCCGAATGGCATTTTCAAGTTGGCTTGCGATGGCATGTGCTTCACCAAGACTTAAATGTCCATCAACTTCAAGATCGAGACTTACGGATAGACGATCGGCAAGGTCTTGGACGGTGACGTGGTGAATAGGAACGCGTCTTTTGGCAGCAATCAACAAAACGCGTTCAAGAATAGTCTCTTCATCAAGTGCGCGTGGTGAAGCCGAAACGGTGACACGTGCCTCTTTATAGAGTTTGTTTATCTCGTTTGAGATAATCTCTTTCAAATGCGATAGACGATCAAGCGGCATTGTTCGCGCTACGGCTATCACAACTTCTACAAAAACATCGGCGCCCGCACGACGGATGCGCAAATCTTCGATCGCGACCACGCCTGGAATCTCAGAAATAATTTCACGAATGGTCAGCGTCATGCCCGCGGGGGCGGCATCGAGCAGTGTATCGATTGTGCGGCGTGCGAGCCGATAGCCAGCAATGCCGATGAAAAGAGCTACTCCGATAGCAACCAGTGCGTCTGCTTCTGGATAGCCCAAAGCGGCAGCGCCAAAAGCAAGAAGCACCATAACGGAATTGATCAGATCAGAAGAGAAGTGAAGCGCATCAGCAGCCAAGGCTTCACTATTTGTCTCACGGGCAACGCGGGTGAGTGTCCACCACCGCCAGGCATCAATGGCAATTGAACCACATAGCACCGCTATGGCGCCCCAATGAAGTTCAATGGTGGTTGTGTCTTGCCAAAGACGTCTAATGCCCTCGACCGCTACAGCACCTGAAAGAAGAAACAAAAAGGCGGTTTCAGCAAGTGCGGCGATCGATTCAATTTTGCCATGGCCATAATGATGTTCATCATCGGCGGGCTTTGCGGCCGCGCGAATAGCAAGCCAAGTCATGGTTGTGGCGGCGACGTCCAGCAAACTATGGGCGGCATCAGAAATGAGAGCCAGCGAACCCGTCGCGAGTCCCGCGCCGCCTTTTCCAAGAGTAATGACGATGCTGGCCAGAATTGAGGACAGTGCCGCGCTTTCTTTGGCATTTGACATGGGGCTTCCCACCGGACGGATGATCGTGCCGGACTAGTCTCTTTGGGGCCTTGGGTCAATTGGCAGCTTTTGAACAGGAGGAGCTGTCTAGAAGGGGTTGCGCCCGTCAGGGCTTTTCGCCAGTGTTGGTGCTATGAACAATCAACCGAATCTCGTTCAGGAGAAACTGTGATGATGGAGTATTTGCACACAATGGTGCGGGTTGGAAATCTTGAGCAAGCGCTCGATTTCTATTGCGATAAAATGGGCCTTGTCGAAGTTCGGCGTAGCGAAAATGAGAAGGGTCGATTCACGCTGGTGTTTCTTGTCGCGCCCGGGGACAAAGCGCATTTCTCAGCAACAACATCGGCTGCACTTGAGCTGACCTATAATTGGGACGAGCACGAATATACAGGTGGCCGGAATTTCGGCCATCTCGCCTATCGTGTCGATAATATTTATGACTATTGCAAAGCCCTGATGGACAAAGGTGTCACGATCAATCGTCCACCTCGGGACGGTCGCATGGCGTTTATTAAATCACCCGATGGAATCTCCGTTGAACTTCTCCAGCGCGGTGATGCCTTGCCCCTTGCCGAGCCTTGGACGTCTATGCCGAATATTGGCAGTTGGTGATCCGTAGAGCGGGATGGGACTTCATTAGTATGACGAGACGTCTTTTTGGAAAAGTTGGCGATGAACCGATTTACGAAATTACCATTCGCTCGAAATCGGGAGCGGAAGCGGCAATCCTGAATTGGGGCGCTGTCATTCGTGATCTCGTTGTGCCGCTAAGAGCAGAGAAGCAGAGGGTGGTTCTTGGCCTCGAACGGCTTGAGGATTATACGAAACACTCTCCGCATCTCGGCGCGCTTGCGGGGCGTTATGCCAATCGTATTCGTGATGGACTTTTCTCCATTGATGGCACGGCGTATCAACTTGAGAAAAATTTTCTTGGCAAACATAACCTACATGGCGGCGCTTCAGGATTTGGGCTGCGTCCATGGCAAGTGGCGCATTGGGATGAGTCATCTGTTACGCTCACACTCGTATCCCCTGATGGTGATGGTGGATATCCTGGCACACTGACAACAACTTTGACATATAGATTTGTTGATGATGCGACATTGCGCGCAGAAATTGCCGCGATGACGGATCGCCCGACGATTATCAACCTCGCTTTACATTCCTATTTCAATCTCGATGGGTCGGACGATATCCTTGACCACCAACTACAAATTGAATCCGATTTCATCACGGCGCTCGATCCGGAATTGATCCCGACAGGTGAAATCCGCCGTGTTGCTGATACGCCCTATGATTTTCGGACGATGCGTCCCATTTGGCATCAAGGCTCGGATGGGGGGCTATTTCATTACGATCAAAACTACATGTTGAGAGAGCAATCGGGCGCGTTGCGTCGGGCTGCGACTGCAAAATCAGGCCGCAACGGTCTCAGTCTCGAGGTTTGGACTACGGAGCCGGCCATCCAATTTTATGATGCAAAAAATTTGAATGTTCCTGTTCCCGGCATAGCGATGTCGCGCTTGAAAGCCCGCGCCGG
>RFXE01000071.1 GCA_009921785.1 Alphaproteobacteria bacterium | reverse complement strand
GGAGCACGAGCCATCCGCGTTGAACCTGAGCCACTGGTATCATTGTCGGACATTGCTGAGCGGTCAGGGCTGACGAGGGCGGCTATTTCCCTTTATGCAACGGGCCAGAGGGGCAAGGGCTTTCCCCATCCGGTTGCGCGGGTAACGTCTGAGAGCCCACTTTGGAATTGGGCGGATGTCGCATACTGGCTCGGCCAAACTGGTAAGCTCGATCAAGAACGTGTAGAGCAGGCTATGCTTCTCTCGAGCGTCAATCGCGAGATTGATCATCATCAAAAATGATAATAAAGTTAAGGGGCTGATCATTGACTCACCCCCCGCTTTCCCCTAATCACCCGCTACTCGCTTCTTGATCAAGGCGCTGGGGATAGTCCGCTGGGCTGTCGCTGGGGTCGTTTTGTTTTGAAAAGAGAGCCCCGCGCAGGGGCCGGTCTCCACCGGACGCGCGGTATCAGTAACCCGCTGACCGATCCCGATGATCGCGTTGGCCGACATGGAGATGAACGATGGCCCGTATAGCAGGCGTCAATATTCCGACCGCAAAGCGCGTAATCATTGCGCTTCAATATATCCACGGCATTGGCCCGAAAAAGGCCGAAGAAATTACCACCGCTTTGAAGATTCCTGCTGAGCGTCGCGTCAATCAATTGACCGATGCGGAAGTGCTTCAGATCCGTGAAATGATCGACCGCGATTACCTCGTCGAAGGTGATCTTCGTCGTGAAGTGTCGATGAACATCAAGCGTCTGATGGATTTGGGTTGCTATCGCGGCCTGCGTCATCGTCGTCAGTTGCCGGTTCGTGGTCAGCGCACGCATACCAACGCCCGTACCCGTAAGGGCAAGGCGAAGCCGATCGCCGGCAAGAAGAAGTAATCATTACCTCCCATCCCCAGCGCCTGGCATCACGGGCGCGTATGAAGGATCAAGACTATGGCAAAAGAAACAACACGCGTTCGTCGTAAAGAGCGCAAAAACATCGTCTCGGGCGTTGCGCATGTGAATGCGTCGTTCAACAACACGATGATCACCATCACCGACGCACAAGGCAACACGGTTGCTTGGTCGTCAGCGGGGACGATGGGCTTCAAGGGCTCACGTAAATCGACGCCTTATGCCGCGCAGGTTGCGGCTGAAGATGCAGGCCGTAAGGCTTCAGAACACGGCATGCGCACGCTCGAAGTCGAAGTGACAGGTCCGGGTTCAGGTCGTGAATCGGCTTTGCGTGCCTTGCAAGCTGTGGGCTTCACCGTGACATCGATCCGTGATGTGACGCCGATCCCGCACAATGGTTGCCGTCCGCGCAAGCGTCGTCGCGTTTAATTTTTAGCGTAGTGAAAGACGTGCCTCTCGCTGACGGGCGAGGGCGCGAAATGTTTGTTCATCGAGGGCGCGAGACCAGGGTCGACGGACCGATATGTCACGCGCTTCCAAAGTGAAGGAAAAAGTTCCGTGATCCAGAAGAATTGGCAAGATCTTATCAAGCCGTCAAAACTCAATGTAACGCCGCATGATGACAAGCGTTCAGCAACTTTGATTGCCGAACCACTTGAGCGCGGTTTTGGCGTGACACTCGGCAATGCGCTGCGTCGCGTATTGTTGTCATCTTTGCAGGGTGCAGCGATTGTATCCGTGCAGATCGACGGTGTGTTGCATGAATTCTCGTCGATCCCCGGCGTACGCGAAGATGTGACCGACATCATCCTCAATGTGAAGGCGATTGCCATCAAGATGCAGGGTGAAGGTTCGAAGCGTTTGACGCTGCGTAAACAGGGCCCGGGTCTTGTTCATGCAGGCGATATCGCTGTTACGGGCGATGTGCAAATTCTCAATCCTGATCTCGTGATCTGTTCGCTCGATGAAGGCGCTGAATTGCGCATGGAATTCGTTGTGAAGACCGGTAAGGGCTATGTTCCTGCTGATCGTAACCGTAGCGAAGATTCACCGATTGGTCTCATTCCGGTTGATGCGCTTTATTCGCCGGTTAAAAAGGTTTCATACCGTATCGAGAATACACGCGAAGGTCAGATCCTCGATTATGACAAACTCATCATGGTTGTTGAAACCAATGGTGGTGTGACGCCGGATGATGCTGTTGCTTATGCTGCACGCATTCTGCAAGACCAGCTCGAAGTCTTCGTGAATTTCGAAGAGCCGCGTCGCGAAGAAGAAAAGTCGGCCATGCCGGAACTCGCCTTCAATCCTGCTCTCCTCAAAAAGGTGGACGAGCTCGAATTGTCGGTTCGTTCAGCAAACTGCCTCAAGAACGACAACATTGTTTACATCGGCGATCTCATTCAGAAGTCGGAAAGCGAAATGCTTCGTACGCCGAATTTCGGCCGCAAGTCGCTTAACGAAATCAAGGAAGTGCTCGCCTCAATGGGCCTCCATCTCGGCATGGATGTGACGGGTTGGCCGCCAGAAAATATCGAAGAGCTCGCAAAGCGTTTCGAAGAACATTATTGATAGAGAGGGCTTAGGGAGTAGGACTTAGGGGTTTGTTTCCCCGACTGCCTATTACCTAAGACCTAATCCCTAAAAACTGGCCGTACCTTGGCACGGCGGCCGGATAACCCTCATCGAAGGAGTACGCCATGTATCACGGACATAAAGCACGCCGCTTCTCGCGTAGCGCCGAACACCGCAAAGCGATGTTCGCCAATCTCTGCCAGGCTTTGATCAAGCATGAGCAGATTGTCACCACGCTTCCGAAGGCAAAAGATCTTCGTCCTGTTGTTGAAAAGCTCGTGACGCTCGGCAAGCGCGGCGATTTGCATGCGCGTCGTCAGGCGATTGCGCAGATCAAGGATGTCGATCTCGTCAAGAAACTCTTTGATGTTCTTGGACCGCGTTACAAGGCTCGCAATGGCGGCTACACCCGCGTTCTGAAGGCGGGCTTCCGTTATGGCGATAATGCGCCGATGGCCGTTATCGAATTCGTTGATCGCGACGTTGATGCGAAGGGCCTTAATTCCGGCCCAACGATGAAGTCGGAAGTCGTTGAATCCTGATGACTTTGCCTTTTAAGGCAAGACTTTTTTGATTATGATAGCGGATGGGCGGTCTCGTACCGCCCATTGTCGTTTCTGCTCTCTTTTTCGGAGCTCGCGGAAAGTGTATAAGAGCGGCATGATGACCTTATTTGCTCGCCGCCTTCTCCTTTCCTTGACAATCCTCTGCGCCGCTTTACTCAGCGCCAAGCCGCTTTTCGCCGACACGCCGAAAACGGCCGCCGAGATGAAATCCTCATTCGCGCCGATTGTAAAAAAGGCAACGCCGGCGGTCGTGAATGTCTATGCCGCGCGGGTGCAAAAGGGCGTGCGCAATCCGTTGCTTGATGATCCCTTCTTTCAGTATTTTTTCGGATTGGAAGGGGGGACTGCGCCTGATCGCGTTCAACGGTCAACTGGTTCAGGCGTGATCGTCGACTCTGAAGGACTCGTTGTTACCAATCAGCATGTCATCGAAGGCATGACAGAGGTCAAAGTTGCACTCTCTGACAAACGCGAATTTGACGCTGACATTGTGTTACGCGATCCGAAAACAGATCTCGCCGTTTTGCGTTTGCGTGGTGTGCATGGATTGCCGGTGATCGAACTTGGCAATTCTGATGCGATTGAAGTCGGTGATCTTGTACTCGCGATTGGAAATCCATTCGGCGTTGGCCAAACGGTGACATCTGGAATCATTTCGGCATTGTCACGCTCACAAGTGAGCAGTTCAGATTACCAACTCTTCATCCAAACCGATGCCGCGATTAATCCCGGCAATTCGGGTGGCGCGCTTGTTGATGTGAGTGGTCGGTTGATAGGTATCAACACGGCAATCTATTCGAAGACAGGTGCGAGTGTCGGTATCGGTTTTGCGATCCCCGTGAATATGGTGAAGGTCGTTGTCGCCTCTGCGCGGCAAGGCAGCAAGATTGTGCGGCGTCCATGGTTTGGGGCACGCATGCAACCGGTGACAGCTGATCTTGCTGAGAGTCTGGGCCTCGAGCGTCCCGTAGGCGCTGTGATTGTTTCCGTTGTTGATAAAGGCCCGGCAGCTGATGCCGGTCTTAAAGCTGGCGATGTGATTTTGGCGCTTGATGGACAACCAGTCGACGATGCTGATGGTTTTGGATTTCGGTTAGCGACAAAAGCGATTGGTGATCGGGCCGAACTCAAGATTAATCGTGGCGGTAAAGTACAAACATTGACGGTCAGGATGGATCCAGCGCCTGAAATGATCCCACGCGATCAAAGGGTACTGGTGGGGCGCTGGCCCCTGTCGGGCGCGGTTATTGCGAATATGTCGCCCGCACTTGCTGAAGAACTTGCGGTGGAGAGCGGGACCGAAGGTGTCATTGTCGTTTCGGTCAAGCAGGGCTCGCCTGCGGATGATATAGGCTTGCAAAAAGGCGATTATCTAATTTCAATTGATAATAATGACGTGAAAACAACGCGTGACGTTGTGGCCTTGCAGCAAGAACGGGCCTATTATTGGTCCTTGGTCATTCGTCGGAAAGGCGAATTGATGAAGAGTAAGGTTGGCGGCTGATAGCCATGGATAATCTCTTTGTGGCGGCGGGACTTGAGAAAGCGGCACCGCGCCCGCTTGCTGACCGTTTACGCCCACAAAAACTTGAAGAGGTTGCAGGCCAAGATCATCTCACCGGGCCCGATGGTATTCTCACACGATTGATCGCGTCTGGGTCTTTGGGCTCATTGATTTTTTGGGGTCCACCCGGAACAGGCAAAACGACTACCGCGCGATTGCTTGCGCATGAAACAACGCTTCACTTTGAACCGATCTCGGCGATTTTTTCAGGCGTCGCAGATTTGAAGAAAGTGTTTGAAGCCGCGCGCGGTCGTCGCGTTGCGGGGCAGGGTACACTTCTCTTTGTTGACGAGATTCATCGCTTCAATCGTGCGCAGCAAGATGCGTTTTTGCCTGTGATGGAAGATGGCACAATCACGCTTATTGGTGCCACAACGGAAAATCCCTCCTTTGAACTCAACGCCGCGTTGCTGTCACGTGCGCGCGTGCTGACTTTTAAAGCGCTTGATGAAGCGGCGATTGATCGTTTGCTTCATCGTGCGGAAGAGATTGAAGGCAAGCCTCTGCCGCTTGATGCGGATGCGCGGGCAGCATTACTTGCGATGGCTGATGGTGATGGTCGCGCGTCGCTCACCTTGGCAGAAGAGATTTGGCGCTCGGCCAAGTCCGGTGAGATTTTTGATACAGCAACTTTATCAGAGATCGTGCAGCGCCGCGCGCCGATCTATGACAAGAGTGATGATGGTCATTATAATCTGATCAGCGCATTGCATAAGAGCGTGCGCGGATCTGATCCTGATGCTGCGCTTTATTATTTTGCGCGAATGTTAGACGCTGGCGAGAGTCCACTCTTTCTTGGCCGTCGTCTCGTGCGCATGGCGGTTGAAGATATTGGTTTAGCTGATCCGCAAGCGCTTGTTGTTGCCAATGCTGCGAAAGAGGCGTTTGATTTTTTGGGTTCGCCCGAAGGTGACTTGGCGCTTGCACAAGCGGTTGTCTATCTCGCGACCGCCCCGAAATCGAATGCGCTTTATGTGTCATTTAAAGGTGCGCTACGCACCGCGAAAGACGCCGGCTCTTTGATGCCGCCGAAAACCATTCTTAATGCTCCGACAAAACTTATGGCGAATGAAGGCTATGGATCTGGCTATCGCTATGACCATGATGAACCGGATGCGTTCTCAGGACAGAATTACTTTCCTGAGAAACTTGGTCGCAGAACTTTCTATGAGCCCGTCGAGCGCGGCTTCGAACGCGAAATCAAAAAGCGTCTTGAGTATTGGACCAAGTTGAGGCGGGAGCGCGGCGAATAAATGGTCGCGTCATTGTGGGGACGTCCAGTGAGCCGAGGACGCTTCGACGGTAAGATAGACATCGCCCCTCAAGAGATTTTCTGTTAGAAGGCCGCCCATGACTCTGAACCCTTTACTCATCGTATTTTTCGGCGGCGGTCTCGGCGCAGCGCTTCGTTATCTTGTCAATCAGGCGATGGGACGGCTTGTGTCTATCGAGTTTCCGCTCGGCATCATGGCGATCAATATTTCGGGATCCCTCGTCATGGGTATTGCCGCAGGCTATTTCGCCTTTAAGGCCGGAGAAGACTGGACGCAAAATGCGCGGCTTTTTGTGACCACGGGGATCTTGGGTGGCTATACGACGTTTTCGGCCTTCTCGCTTGATGCCATGCTGCTTTATGAACGCGGTGAAGTGATGACCGCGTTGTTCTATGTTGTGGGTTCGGTCGTTCTGTCGATTTTGGGATTGGCAGCAGGCTTGTGGATAGTGAGGGCATTTTCGTGAGACGCGATAAGCAGGCGAAAGAAAAGGCCCGTGCAATTTCTGAGGGCCGTGCGCCAGCGCCACAGCAGCCAAAGCCCGTCCGCAAGGCAGCGTCACTTCCCGTATCGGTGATCACTGTTACGGTGACACCTGACGAAGACGGTATGCGTGTTGATCGCTTTCTTGAGCATCGTTTCCCAGGTCTCTCTTTCAGCCACATCCAACGCATCACGCGTAAAGGTGAGTTGCGTGTGAATGGCAAACGCGTTGAGACGAAAGATCGCCTCGAGGCGGGGCAAGCTGTCCGCATTCCGCCGTTAAAGATTGATGCAGTTGAAGGCGAAGCGCCGAAGCGTTCCGAAAAAGCGGAAGCGGCGGATGCGTCCGCTATTCGCGCGATGATCCTCTTTGAAGACGATGACATGATGGTCCTCAACAAGCCCTTCGGCCTCGCCGTGCAGGGTGGTTCAGGCACTGTGCGGCATTTGGATGGGATGCTTGAAGCCTTGCGTGATGCGCAGGGGCAAAAGCCACGCCTCGTTCATCGTCTTGATAAAGATACGTCCGGTTGTCTTGTTGTTGCAAAAACACGTTTTGCAGCGTCCGCACTTGCGAAGAGTTTTCGTTCACGTGATACGCGCAAAATTTATTGGTCGCTTGTTGCAGGCGTGCCGCGTGTGAAGCAAGGCCGCGTCTCGACTTATCTTGCCAAAGGCGAAGATGATGAGGGCGATCAAAAGATGCAGGTCGCCAAACATGGCGATGAAGGCGCAAGCCATGCTGTGACTTATTACGCTGTTGTTGAAACGGTGGCACAAAAGCTTGCGTGGCTTTCTATGAAACCTGTCACCGGTCGTACGCATCAATTGCGTGCGCATGCGGCACATATTGGTCATCCGATTTTGGGCGATCCAAAATATTTCGATATTGAAAATTGGGAAGTACCGGGCGGTATTCAAAATCGCTTGCATCTCATGGCGCGTCGCATCGTTATTCCGCATCCGCGTACTGGCAAACCTGTTGATGTTACAGCACCGCTTCCACCTCATATGCTGCAAAGTTTCAATTTGCTCGGGCTTGATGCCAAACGCTATGATCCGATTGTTGATGCTCCGGAGGAATAATTTGAATGTCCTCTGAACGTTCGATCTTTGAGTTGCCGCCTGAACCGATTGATCCCGTTGCGATGGCACGACGCGATTTAAAAAAATCGCTTCCCAAGAGATTTTGGAAAGAGGTGGATTGCGTCGCTGAAGTGCAAGGCTTTGCTATTCATCTCGATGGTAAACCCACACGCACACCGGCACGGTCTCATCTTCTCCTTCCTAATCGTGCGCTTGCTGAAATAGTCGCGCAAGAATGGCGTGAGGTCGGGGAATTTATTGATCCCTCATCCATGCCGCTTACGCGCCTTGTTAATTCCGCGCTTGATGCGGTGACCCCTCGACGTGCAGAAGTGGCTGATGATTGCGCGCGTTATGCCTCATCTGATCTTCTTTGCTATCGCGCAGAAGAACCACAACGTCTCGTTGAACGCCAAGCACTGCATTGGGATCCGGTGCTCGCATGGGCACGCGCGTCATATGGATGGCGTTTTACGCTTGCGGCAGGCGTGATCCATGTCGCGCAGCCCGAAGAGACAATTGCGGCGGTGCGTGATCATCTTCATACAATCGGCAATCCGCTGCGGCTTGCGCCGCTTCATGTCGTCACAACGATTACGGGATCTGTACTTCTTGCGCTCTCGCTTGCCGACGGTGCCTTTGGCCCGACAGCGATCTGGAATGCCGCCCATGTCGATGAAGATGTGCAGATGGAAATCTGGGGGCAGGACTCCGAGGCTCTCGAGCGCCGCAAATACCGCGAGCGGGATTTTCGCGCGGCGGCGACCCTTTTGGCCGGGTTATAAGCCGGGCATTCCGACCTAAATAATCTTGAAAATTATTTTCAAACGTGCTTTTTCACAGTGTCATTCGTTTTATGGAGAATTTCCCAAATGGATAAGCCTAATGTTGTTTATAC
>RFXE01000008.1 GCA_009921785.1 Alphaproteobacteria bacterium | reverse complement strand
TTATAATTGGCGGCGGTTCGTCGGGCTGTGCCGCAGCCGGTACATTGGCGCATGAAAAAAATTTGAAAATTCTGATTCTTGAAGGGGGGCACTCTCATCGTCATCCGCTTCTCGATATGCCGCCTGGCATATTCAAGATGATCAACGGAAGCAAATTTATGCATTATCATCATACGCTGCCGCAGGCACATCTCGACGGTCGCGTTCATGATATTCCGCAGGGAAATGTGCTAGGAGGAGGATCCTCGGTAAACGCGCAAGTTTATATGCGCGGGAGACCATCTGATTATGATGAGTGGGATGAGTTGCTTCGCTCGGATAATGATTATCCGGGATGGAGCTGGAAAGATGTTTTGCCGATTTTCCGAAATATGGAAGGCAATAATCGTCTCGTCAATGAACTGCATAACGCGCAAGGTCCGGTGCTTGTTTCCGACCCCGGATATATTGATGAATTATCAAAATGGTTTATTCAAAGTATTCAGACTTTAGGTGAGCCTTTTAACTCGGATTTCAATGGCCCCAGTCAACGCGGTGTTGGTTATTATCAATTTACAAATAGAAAAGGCAAACGAAGCAGTGCCTATTATGCATTTCTGGAACCCTTAAAGCATCATAAAAACTTGGAGATTCGACTTCATTCCCGGGTGCAGAAAATACTCATTGAAAAAAATCGGGCGCATGGCGTTGTGTTTAAAAATAGCAGCGGCAACCTTGAGACCGTGTATGCGGATCGGGAAATTATCCTCGCCGCAGGGGCGCTCATTTCACCAAAACTTCTTATGCTGTCCGGAGTAGGACCAGCCCATCATCTTGAAGAGCACGGCATCACCTGCATCAATAATCTTAAGGGCGTCGGTGAAAATTTGATTGATCACCCCGAGGTCCCAATGACAGCTTTTACAAACGGACCCTATGGTTATTATAAACAGGGTTCTGGCTTGAGAATGCTTAAGAACGGATTGCAATTCATTCTCTTCGGCTCGGGTCCAATTCTATCTGCCGGTGTTGAAGCTGGCGCCTTTATCAATCCGGTCAATCGGGATGATACTCCGTCTATTCAAGCCTTCTGCGTTCCAATCGTCTATCTTGATCGGGATACCCTGGGTGCGGTCAAAGACGGTTACGGAATTACCATTACGACTGTAATTATAAAACCTAAATCACGAGGATATGTCAGGCTAAAGTCATCAAATCCGGATGATATGCCTCTGATTTCTCCAAATCTGCTTGCCGATCCGAGTGACATGGCTCTTATGGTCGCAGCGCAGAAATTTTTTCTAAACGCGTTCAAGACGTCACCGTTGGCAGAATATATTGATCGCATTGTAAATCCAAGCATCGCCGAACCGAACGACAACGATCTCGAAGCACATTGCAAAAAATTTGTGAAAACAAATTATCATCCGAGTGGAACATGCCGTATGGGACCACCCGGAGATGAATTTGCCGTTTTGGATTCGCGTTTGCGGGTGCGCGGGGTTGACGGTTTACGCATTTGCGATCTTTCTGCAATGCCAAACATAAATGCCGGTAACACGAATGCTCCGGCAATGATGTTGGGCGCACGGTGTGCAAATTTTATTCTCCGCGAGAAAAATATATAATCGTTTTATTCAAGATTTGTATGATTTGATCGCATTGTTTGTGGTGATATTTTTAGCTTTTCCCGCAATTTCAAAATCATAACCTCAAAGAGTATAAATAACGAACCTTCATACAAGGATCCCATTGGTAAGACTGATGTTTTTCGAGTACCGCGGTCATCAGCCATTGTTTGTGCGGGCACTGTCAAAACAAAATTAGCAAACTTAGCAGCCCTTCCCCTTGGTTGAGCTGTTATAAATAAGATCGTGGCTCCAGCTTTTTTTGCAACTTCCATTAATGCAAGCGCTGTAGAAATTTCGCCTGGACCGCATGTGACAATAAATAAATCACCCTTCTTCACGGCTGGCGTCGTCATATCCCCCTCGACAGAGGCCTGAAGACCCATATGAAAGAGTCGCATTGCAAAGCCCATAATCTGCAATTTTTCTCGACCGCCGCCAAAAACGACAATTTTTCGTGCTTTGGCTATCATATTCAGAGCTTTATCAACCTCTTTATCGTCAACTTTGAAAAATACTTTTTTTAGTTCATCAAGAGCGATTTCATATAAAGAAGGCATTTTTTTCTCCAATTTAGTCTTTGCGTGCTTTGTTTTCTTTAGATTTAAAGTTTAAGTTAGGACTAGTTTTTTTAGATTTTGGATTCACGCACGAAGTGCAACGCAGTTTAGTGAGTTTGTAAATATCTCGTGAGGCGTTTTGTATCCGAGACGCTTACGAGGACGAGTATTGAGGAGCCGGTTGATCTTTGCAAGTTGAGTATTAGTAGCAGTCTAGAGCAACCGATCTTATTGTGTCTTCTCCTCGTTAGGGAGAGGTCGAGAGTTCAATCCTCTTCAGCAGCACTATAGTGGCTCAACTTTAGGTGGCTAAGACACTACGCCTAGCGCCATACGCTATCCTAAGCTAAAATATCCACTGGATCGCCCGATTGGGGGTCAGGCCGAGGTAGTCGATGAGCTTTCTTCAATCCTTGATATTCACCACGCTTGAACCCAAGAAACTCTAGTCAACAACAAATCGGTGAATTTTTCAGTGGATGAGTCATTTATGTATTTTTGTTCGGTAAAGGTGGCTGTGAGCCCAAGATTTCAGCTTTATCGAACGTTAAATGGGGCAAAATAGCTGAAAATCTCGGGGATTGCAGGCCCCCGCAACCAAATTCTACGCAAAGAGCCCTCCGTAAGGAGGGCTTTTGTGTTTCTTGGGTTCGCATTGTTTCTTGGACCTGCAGCCCGTTCGCGCCGCAAACGATTCACAAGATCGTCTGCATCGGGCGCTCTTCCCCTCGGCGAAGCCTCGGAGTTTTCGCCTCTCAAAATGCTCCAGCGCATTGCAAAAACCCGAAGGCGGTAAGGGCCCTTCTAGCTGATATCTCACGTAATTGATCAGCATAAGAGCGAGGAGTATGTGCGTCTCCGCAAAGCGCCCTCCGCGCGGAAGAAAGAATTAGTGTGATCCTAAAGCTCGCTACACTAACCGCTGAGGCGCGCCTGCTTGAAAAGCGATAAATATAATTATCGAATAAAACACAGTCTGTTGCGCCAACGAATAAGTCTCATCACGTTATTTTTGTATGCGTATTCTAAGTCATAGATTGAGAGTGCCTCAAAGTGTTTCAGCCAGATGGAATCCTTAGATGCCGATGCCTTTACTCCCCTTTCTAGGCGGTATGAAATTTTGCCGCCATTCATGATCAACTGAGATCGTGTTGACATCCCCGATCCTCTTCGATTCACTTAATCCTCTTATTTAAGTGCGAGACGAGGCTGTGAAAAAATACGATAATAGGGCGGCTGTGTTGATGATCCCATCGCTTGTCATTATGGGCGTGGTCGGGATTGTGCCCTTGCTTGCAGCGTTCAATTATTCATTCTTCGATCTTTTCACAATCCGCGAAGCCTATTGGGTTGGCGATCAATGGTATCGCCAAATCATAACCTCAAGCCGATTTTATGAGAGCTTCGGACGAAGTGTACTCTTCTCAATTTTAGCATTGACCGTCCAAGTGTCTCTCGGCGTTGCCCTAGCACGCATGGTTGCGCGTATGGGACCTGCGCGCATTTTTGTTTTGATGTTGGTTGCTCTGCCTTTGGTCGTTCCGTGGAATATGATCGCGATGATGTGGCAGAGTCTAATCGACTTGAAGTCCGGAATTCTTGGAAAATTATTTACATTTTCGGGAATGGTGATCGATTACAAATTTAATCCCATTCACACGTGGATTCTTCTCATCGTGATTGATACCTGGCACTGGCTTGGTCTCGTAACTATTCTTGCTTATGCAGGATTTACAGGAATTCCTGAAGCCTATTATCGAGCGGCAGCGATTGATGGCGCTTCCGATATTGCCGTGTTTCGCTATATTGAATTTCCAAAAATCATCAATGCGCTTTCAATCGCCATTCTTCTTCGTTTTGTTGATAGTTTTATGATCAATACCGAGGCTTTCGCAATTAATGCAGGTGGGCCTCAGAATGCGACAACATTTTTATCTCTTGATCTAAGTGAAGACATCAAGGGTTTCAACTACGGCCCTGCGGCGGCACGCTCAATGTTATCATTCTTGATTGTTATTACGGTTGCCTGGCTCTTTCGAATTTGGGTTGATCGCCGGTCCGATGGAGATGGCGATATATTTACGGGTACGGAGAAAATCAAATGACCCGTATTTCATTGTCAAAAATATTAATGAGGAGCGGGCTTCTGTGTCTTCTGGCTGCTTTTATTCTTTTACCGCTTGTACAGACAATTTTCTTAAGTTTTATAGCAACAAAAGCGCATCCAGAGGCGACTGTTGGGTCGATTGGGTTGGTCAATTATCTAAACATATTTAAATCGCCCGTACTTGTTGCCTCTCTCTCTAATTCGTTGACCTATGTTATATTAAATGTTGTTCTGTGTTTACTTGCCGGCTTGCCAGCAGCTTACGCGTTTTCGCGATATCGCTTCATTGGTGATCGACATATTTTGTTATTGCTACTTACTTTTCGTGTAACCCCACCTGTTTCATTATCACTTCCTATTTTTCTTCTCTTTGCGGAATTTGATTTGGTCAATTCACCAATTGGCATTGGGCTTGTCCATTGCCTGTTCAATATCCCTATAGCCATTTGGATATTGGAAAGCTTCATTTCTGAAATTCCTCGTGAGTTTGATGAGACTGCCTTTATTGACGGTTATTCATTGCCCCGTTTCTTTCTTACTCTTCTTATCCCAGCGCTTGCACCAGGCATCGCCGTGGCGGCATTTTTTTGTTTTATTTTTTCTTGGGTAGAGGTTGTCTTTGCGCGTATCTTGACCGTGACAGCAGGTAAGCCGATTACGATGGCCATTAATGCTTTATTTTCGTTTCAAACCGATATTGGTCTTGTGATGGCCATGACGGTTTTTTCGCTCATTCCCGGAATAGCGATGATCTATTTAGTTCGTAACTATATTTCAAAAGGATTTGTTGTCCGTCTTTGAAACGGGGATAGCCATATTTTAATAAGCGCTCTGAAGTGACTTTTGCCTTCAATAGATCATTTGTGGTGCGACAGGGTACGACCAACAGCATCGCGCCAACCGGCAATCTTGATCGTGCGTTCAGCGGCTTGCATCTGCGGTGAAAAGCGTTTCTCAAGACGCCATGATTTCATGAAGTCTTTTGGTTGCGGATAAAGGCCAATGGCAAGGCCTGCGAGATAAGCAGCACCGACCGCAGTCGTTTCTGTAATCACAGGTCGATCAACATCAGCATCAATAAGATCAGCCAAACATTGCATGGTCCAATCGGACGCTGTCATGCCGCCATCAACGCGGAGGATAGTGCGCGATGGTGTGACCGAGGCCCAATCGGCACGCATAGCCTCCATGAGATCAAGCGTTTGATAGCAAACGGACTCAAGCGCGGCTTTCGCAAATTCGCGTGGCCCCGTATTGCGCGTGAGACCAAATAGAGCGCCGCGTGCCTCAGCATCCCAATGCGGTGCACCTAGGCCAACAAAAGCTGGAACAAGATAGACCGATTGCGCAGGGTCAGCTTCATTTGCCAAGGGGCCTGTGTCTGAAGCCTGCGTGATGATCTTCAATCCATCACGCAACCATTGCACGGCGGCGCCCGCAATAAAGATCGATCCTTCGAGTGCATAGGTTCTCTTGCCATCGAGCTGATAAGCGATGGTCGTCAAAAGGCGATTGGATGAGATAATCGCTTTATCGCCTGTGTTGAGAAGCGCGAAGCAACCGGTGCCATAAGTTGATTTCATCATGCCCGGTTCAAAGCAGGCTTGCCCGATTGTGGCCGCCTGTTGATCGCCCGCAACGCCACGCAGTGGTATTGCCGCGCCAAAAATTTCAGGAAGCGTCGTTCCGAAATCAGCCGATGAATCACGAATATTCGGCATCATGGATTTAGGGATATTGAATAATGCTAGAAGCTCATCATCCCATTGACCCGTATGAATGTTGCACAGCATCGTCCGCGATGCGTTTGTCGCGTCGGTCGCATGCGTTGTTCCGCCCGTGAGTCGCCAGAGCAAAAAACTATCGATTGTACCGAAAGCCAATTCACCACGCTCCGCGCGCGCCCGTGCGCCCGGTACGGCATCCAAAATGAACCCAATTTTTGTGGCAGAAAAATAGGGATCGAGCAGCAGGCCTGTACGTGCGGCAATCAGGGGTTCGTGGCCCGCGGCCTTTAGCGTTTGGCATGTCTCAGCCGTACGCCGATCCTGCCATACGATCGCTTTGTGAATCGCTTCACCGGTTGCGCGATCCCATACAACGGTTGTTTCGCGTTGATTGGTTATGCCAATGGCGGCGATATCCCGGGGTTGAAGATGGGCCTTCGCAATTGCTTGTTGTGAAACATCAAGAACACCCGCCCAAATCTCTTCAAGATCATGCTCAACCCAACCGGCAGCTGGATAATGTTGCGTGAATTCCTTCTGAGCGCTCGCCATGGGTTTGAGATCGGACGAGAATATAATCGCGCGCGATGATGTGGTGCCTTGGTCTATAGCGAGAATATGGCTCATCTCGAGGTCCTCCGCAGGCGGTTTCGCCGCCATGTTCATTTTTTGTCTGTTCTAGGTTAAACAGGCAGAGATAAAGAATAAAGCAGGAACTTTGGGATGGATGAGTCAACCGAACGACAGCGGGAAATCATCGAGATAGCACGCAAAAGCGGCCGCGTTCTGGTCGATGATCTTGCGTCCCGGTTTGACGTTACCCCCCAGACTATCCGGCGGGATTTGAATGATCTTTGTGATCGGCGGCTTTTGTCACGGATACACGGTGGAGCCATTATTGCGTCAGGTGTCATTAATGCATCATACGAGGCGCGCCGCTTCATCTCGCATAGTGAAAAGCAGATAATTGGAGCCGCCGCCGCAGCGCTGATCCCGAATGGGGCCTCGCTCTTTATAAATATTGGCACCACGACAGAAGAAGTCGCGCGCGCTTTGAGGGACCATAAGGATTTATTGATTATTACCAATAACTTAAATGTAGCAATGATGACTTATTCTAACCCAAATATCGAAGTTATTATCGCTGGCGGACCAGTGCGACGGTCGGATGGTGCGATCATTGGCGAGGCGGCCGCTCAATTTATCTCACAGTTCAAGGTTGATTACGCGATTATCGGCGCTTCAGCATTGGATCAGGATGGGGCATTGCTCGATTTCGACTATCGGGAAGTCAGCGTCGCTAAAACCATCATCGATAATGCGAGAACAGTTATTCTAGTCGCTGACCGCTTGAAGTTTGAACGAACGGCCCCCGTTCGAATCGCACATATTTCGGACATCGATGTTTTTGTTACCGATCAGCTTCCGGGGGGCGAATTCAATTCGATTTGTCGTGAAAACGGGGTTAAAACGATTGAAACTCAAAATAATTCCGATGAAACGGCTTAGAATTAAGTTATTTTCAAGAAAATTAACACTTTATTAGTAATTTAAAATTTTCGATTGCATTTCGTTTTAATTCGAACGAACATATAACGAAGATAAAAACTGATCGGGAGGGTTCCATGCAGGTGGACATCGCCATTATCGGCGGTGGCATTAACGGCTGCGGCATCGCCCGGGATGCTGCGGGTAGGGGCCTGTCCATTTATCTGTGCGAGCAAAATGATCTGGCTAGTGGTACCTCGAGTTGGTCAACAAAGCTCATCCACGGCGGATTACGCTATCTCGAACACTATGAATTCAGACTTGTTCGAGAAGCGCTAATCGAGCGCGAACGTTTGTGGCGCTTGGCTCCGCATATTATTTGGCCACTGCGGTTTGTTTTGCCGGCTCATCGAGGCCTCCGCCCGGCTTGGCTGTTGCGGCTTGGGCTTTTTCTTTATGACCATTTGGGCGGGCGGAAGTTATTGCCGGCGACACGAACGCTTAATCTCTTGAGTGATGAAGCGGGTCAGCCTCTCAAGCCTGATGCCAATACCGGATTTGAATATTCGGATTGCTGGGTTGATGACGCGCGCCTTGTTGTATTGAATGCGATGGATGCGCGCGCGCATGGTGCTGTAATCGAAACGCGTCAGAAATTGATTGCTGCTGAGCGCATCAATTCGCTCTGGCGTCTGACGATTGAAGATCAAAACACCAAGGTAACAAAATGTGTTGAGGCCCGAGCGCTTGTAAATGCGGCGGGCCCTTGGGTTGCTGACATACTAGAGCACAAAGTGCTCACGGATATGGAAGCGCGCGTGCGTCTTGTTCAGGGGTCGCATATCGTTCTGCGTCGGCTCTATGATCATGATCGCGCCTATATTTTTCAGAATGCGGATGGCCGCATTATCTTCGCGATCCCTTATCAAAAATATTTCACACTCATTGGAACCACTGATCGCGACTATAAGGGTGACCCCGCAGACGTCCGTGCTACTGAAGACGAGATCGCCTATCTCATTGAGGCAGCGAGCGAATATTTCAAAGCACCGCTCAAACGTGATGATGTCGTTTGGTCTTTTTCGGGCGTTCGCCCACTTTATGATGATGGTGCCTCAAAAGCGCAAGAAGCGACACGTGACTATGTGTTGAAGCTTGATGCACCCGAAGGAAAGGCGCCGTTGCTCTCTGTGTTCGGCGGTAAGATCACCACCTATCGCCGTCTCGCTGAGGCGGTCCTTGATCGCTTTAAGCCCCATTTTGCTGCGCTTTCTTCCCGTATAGGCTGGACGGCTGATGAAGTTTTGCCGGGCGGAAATTTCCCTGTAACAGGCTTCGCCTCGCTTGTTTCAGAGCTTTGTGCCGGTTACCCTAATTTTGAACATGAATTCCTTGAGCGTCTATGTCGTTTATATGGAAAATGCGCGCGCGACATTCTTGGATCGGCGCAATCCATGTCTGATCTAGGACAGCACTTCGGTGGCACATTGACGGAACGTGAAATCGATTATCTGATCCGTGCTGAGTGGGCGCAGACAGCTGATGATGTTCTCTGGCGCAGAACTAAATTGGGCCTTATCCTAACGGAAACCGAGCAAACGAGTGTAGCAACCGCAATGTTGAACAAAAGGCAGGTTATGGTCACGCATGGATCTTCTCCAGAAGGAGAACGAGCCGCATGACCTTGTCCCTTCATTCCGTTACCAGACAGATTGGCGACGATCTGCATCTCAATAATGTGACGCTAACCTTAGAGCGTGGAACTTTGAATGTATTGTTGGGGCCAACTTTGTCCGGCAAGACAACATTGATGCGCGTAATGGCAGGGCTTGATGCTCCGGATCACGGTCATATCGCAGTTGATGGACGTGATGTGACAGGCACTTCGGTGGGCAAGCGTAATGTCGCGATGGTTTATCAGCAATTTATAAATTATCCAACTTTATCAGTTTACGAAAATATCGCATCGCCCTTGCGTGTTGCGGGCGTCGCGCGCGATGAAATTGATCGGCGCGTGAATGATGCTGCTAAATTGTTGCGTCTGACGTCTATGCTTGATCGCACACCTTTACAATTGTCTGGCGGTCAACAGCAACGAACGGCAATAGCGCGGGCGCTGGTCAAGCGAGCCGACCTTGTTTTAATGGATGAGCCCCTCGCTAATCTGGATTATAAATTGCGCGAGGAATTGCGCGAGGAATTGCCTCGCATTTTTCAGTCATCTGGTGCGATTTTTGTCTACGCCACGACGGAACCGTCGGAAGCTCTTTTGCTGGGCGGCAATACGGCGTCGCTTTGGCAAGGCCGTGTCACGCAATTTGGTCCGACACCTGCGGTCTATCGTCAACCCAAGGATTTGATTACTGCGCAGGTTTTTTCCGATCCGCCGTTGAATCTTCTTGCGGGACTAAAGCAAGGTAATCGCTTCACGCTGTCTCATGGAGCAGAACTTCCGCTCTATGATGATTTGGCGCGCCTTCCCGACGGACCTATGACGTTGGCTTTCCGTGCTCATCACATGTCATTGAAAGCCCCCGTTTCTACCTCAATGTCAATGCAGGTCGTTGTCGGAGGTTCTGAAATTTCGGGCTCAGAAAGTTTCGTGCATGTCGCGCTGGGGTCAACGAAATTTGTTTTGCTAGAACAGGGCGTGCATCGCCTTGATGAAGGCACACAACTCGATGTTCATGTTGCGGCCGATTATCTCTTTGCCTTTGACTCTGCCGGGCATCTTCTAAGAGCGCCTGTTAATGCGGGTCAGGGAGGTGTGTTGTGACAACACTTCGCCTTGAAAAGCTCGCGCATTCCTACAAGGCAAATCCTGCGGGACCGCAGGATTATGCACTGAAAGAAATTAATCAAATTTGGCAAACGGGCGGTGCCTATGCGCTTCTTGGCCCATCCGGATGTGGCAAAACAACATTGCTCAACATTCTCTCTGGCCTTGTCACGCCTTCTCAGGGGCGCGTGTATTTTGATGATCGCGATGTCACGGAATTGCCGACCGAAAAGCGCAATATCGCGCAAGTGTTTCAGTTCCCTGTTATATATGACACGATGACGGTTCGCGAAAATCTTGCATTCCCGCTCAAAAATCGGGGCATGGATGCAACCTTCATAAAGACACGCGTCGATGAGATTGCCTCTCTTCTCGATCTCACCCGTGATCTTGATCGCCGCGCCAAAGGGTTAACGGCTGATGCGAAGCAGAAAATTTCATTGGGCCGTGGCCTTGTACGCCCCGATGTAGCGGCGGTTTTGTTTGATGAACCGCTCACGGTTATTGATCCGCAATTGAAATGGGAACTGCGCTCCAAGCTTAAAGAGATTCATCGCAAGCTTGCCGTGACGATGATCTATGTCACGCATGATCAAACAGAAGCGCTCACTTTTGCCGATAAAGTCGTAGTTATGTCCGAGGGTGAGGTTGTTCAAATAGGCACGCCGGAGGAATTATTTGAAAAGCCGGCCCATCGCTTCGTAGGCCATTTCATCGGCTCGCCCGGAATGAATTTCTTGCCCTGTGTGATTGAAGGGACCAAGGCGCAGATTGGACAATTCGCTGTTGAACTAAGTGCGGCCTACGCGGCAACTGCGCAGGCGAATATTGAAATGGGTATCCGTCCTGACTTCGTGACTCTGTCCGCGCCCGGTAAGGGGTTTCCTATTCAGATTGATCGTATCGATGATTTGGGTCGCAATCGTATTGCTCATGTTCGACTCGCAGGTCATAAGCTAGCCGTTACGGTCCCACCCAGTCTTGATACCAGCCGCTCTGAAATGACGATCGCCTTTGAGTCATCGCGCATTGGAATTTTCGCTGACGGCAAGCGTCTTGAGCCCCAATCCCGGGGAGGCGCTTAACATGAAGCCTTATAATAATCGCGCATGGTTCCTCGTTCTCCCGGTCTTTCTGATTGTTGCCTTTAGTGCGATTTTACCGCTGATGACTGTTGTCAATTATTCGGTTCAAGACACATTTGGGAATAACGAATTTTTCTGGAATGGCATTGGCTGGTTTAAGGAGTTGCTTGATCCGAAAAGTGAATTAGGCGGCCGTTTCATTGACGCGATGGGCCGTAACTTCATCTTCTCCTTTCTCATTCTTGCGATTGAAATCCCGCTCGGCATTGCCGTTGCGTTGGCTATGCCGCGCCAAGGTATTGGGGTGTCGATTTCACTCGTCCTTCTTGCTTTGCCGCTACTTATTCCTTGGAATGTTGTGGGTACCATTTGGCAGGTCTTCGGCCGCGCGGATATTGGGCTCATGGGCTGGGCGCTCACCGGTATGGGCATCGATTATAATTATGTCTCCGGTGTTCTCGCTGCTTGGATCACGATTATCATGATGGATGTGTGGCATTGGACGTCACTTGTTGTTTTGCTTTGCTATGCTGGCTTGCGGGCAATTCCTGATGCCTATTATCAAGCTGCACGCATTGATGGGGCATCACGCTGGGCGATATTTCGCGCGATACAATTACCAAAAATGAATCGTGTACTTGTAATCGCCGTACTTCTGCGGTTCATGGATAGTTTTATGATTTACACGGAGCCCTTCGTTGTTACAGGCGGCGGCCCCGGGAATGCAACGACCTTTATCTCAATTGATCTTGTCAAAATAGCGCTTGGTCAATTTGATTTGGGCAAGGCTGCAGCACTATCACTTGTTTATAATCTGATTATTCTCACGGTGTGCTGGGTCTTCTACACAATCATGACCCATTTTGAGAATGCGGAGCGGAGGATGCAGTCATGAAATCCTCACGTATTGTTTTAGGTCTTTATACGCTTTTTTTGATGCTACCAATTTATTGGCTTGTGAATATGAGCCTAAAAACGAACGCCGAGATAACTGGACCTTTAACCCTCTTCCCCCAACAACTAACTCTTCAAAATTACGTGAAAATATTCACGGATTCGAGCTGGTATATGGGGTATGTCAACGCTGTACTCTACGTGTTGATCAATACAATTATTTCGATTGTTCTGGCCTTGCCTGCCGCTTATGCGTTTTCCCGTTATCGGTTTGTCGGTGACAAACATTTGTTTTTCTGGCTGCTGTCAAACCGCATGGCGCCAGCTGCAGTGTTTGCGTTGCCTTTTTTCAACCTTTATCAAGCGGTCGGATTATTCGATACGGTATGGGCCGTTGCGTTAGCTCATTGTCTTTTCAATGTACCGCTTGCGGTTTGGATTCTTGAAGGCTTCATTTCCGGTGTTCCGCGCGAAATTGACGAGACAGCTTCGATTGATGGCTATTCCTTTCCACGCTTTTTTGGAAAAATTTTCATTCCGCTGATTGCCAATGGAATCGGTGTCGCAGCATTCTTCTGCTTCATGTTCTCTTGGGTAGAATTGCTGCTTGCGCGAACGCTTACGGCAACGAATGCAAAGCCGATTTCAGCCATTATGACCCGAACAGTGTCAGCCGCCGGTATGGACTGGGGACTTCTTGCAGCAGCTGGTGTGCTCACTATTATTCCGGGCGCTGTCGTGATCTGGTTTGTCCGAAATTACATCGCCAAGGGCTTTGCCCTTGGACGCGTTTAACGAGGTGATCAATGTTCAGCTGGTTGAGCGCTTTTGATATCGCCTGGATGGCATGGACGTTACCCGTGGCGATCTTTTTTGGATCGATTGCCGTAGCGCTTTTAATTCTAACATACTTGGCTGTTCGTTACCCTGAAACACCGCGGCGTGGCATTTTAAGAATCTCAACGACGCGCGGCGATCGTTTCTTCATCACACTTCTCGGAAGCGCATTCATCAATTTGTTTTGGATCGCGTTTTCTGTTGCCCTTGGTTTTACCGAGATTGGACTTTGGGGCGCGTTGGGTTTGAGTGCTGTCTATGGAATAGCTGTGTTCCGCTATGTCTAGATAATGCTTTGGCCCCAAAAAGAGCTGGATTAACCAGCTGATGAAACTGGAAATATTCAACGGAGGACATAATGCTTAAGAAAAAGGGAATAATAGGAGCGCTTACAGCCGCTACGGCTGTTGGCCTTTTATTTGTTGCCGCCCCAGCATTCGCTGGTGTGGATGAAGCTAAAAAATGGGTTGAGTCTGAATTCCAACCTTCGACGCTCTCTAAAGACGAGCAGATGAAGGAAATGGAATGGCTTGTAAACGCAGCAAAGCCATTTGCAGGTATGGAGATCAATGTCGTCTCCGAAACGATTACGACTCACGAATATGAGTCGAAGGTCCTCGCAAAGGCTTTCAGTGAAATCACTGGTATCAAGCTGAAACACGATCTCATCCAAGAAGGTGACGTCGTTGAAAAGATCCAGACGCAAATGCAGTCTGGTAAGAACATCTATGATGGCTGGATCAACGACTCTGACTTGATCGGGACCCATTTCCGTTACAAGCAAGCTGTGAACCTCACGGACTGGATGGCGGGCGAAGGTAAAGATGTCACCTTCCCGGGTCTTGATGTTGATGACTTCATTGGTAAGTCATTTACAACAGCGCCGGATGGAAAGCTCTATCAGCTTCCCGTTCAGCAATTCGCGAATCTTTATTGGTTCCGGTATGATTGGTTCCAGCGCCCTGACTTTAAGCAAAAGTTCAAAGCCAAATATGGCTATGAACTTGGCGTTCCAGTGAACTGGTCTGCTTACGAGGACATCGCTGAATTCTTCACCAATGACGTGAAAGAAGTCGACGGTGTGAAGGTCTTTGGCAACATGGACTACGGCAAAAAGGATCCGTCACTGGGTTGGCGTTTCACGGACGCTTGGTTGTCAATGGCCGGTAACGGCGACAAAGGTATTCCAAACGGATTGCCTGTCGACGAATGGGGCATCCGTATGGAAGGCTGCCGTCCGGTCGGCTCGTCGATTGAGCGCGGTGGTGACACGAACGGCCCTGCGGCTGTTTACGCCATTACCAAATATCTTGAATGGCTGAAGAAATATTCGCCTCCGCAAGCTCAGGGTATGACCTTCGGTGAAGCGGGCCCCGTTCCGGCTCAAGGCAATATCGCTCAGCAGATGTTCTGGTACACCGCCTTCACCGCCGACATGGTGAAGCCTGGTCTGCCGGTTATGAATGCGGATGGTACGCCAAAATGGCGTATGGCTCCGTCGCCACACGGCTCCTATTGGAAGGACGGCATGAAGCTTGGTTATCAGGACGCAGGTTCTGCAACGCTTTTGAAGTCAACGCCAACAGATCGTCGTAAAGCGGCGTGGCTTTATCTCCAGTTCATCACCTCAAAGACGGTGAGCTTGAAGAAGAGCCATGTGGGTCTCACCTTCATTCGTGAAAGTGATATCTGGGATAAGAGCTTCACGGAGCGCGCTCCGCAGCTTGGTGGTTTGATCGAGTTCTATCGTTCGCCTGCACGCGTTCAATGGACCCCAACCGGTAACAATGTGCCTGATTATCCAAAGCTTGCTCAGCTTTGGTGGCAGAACATTGGCGATGCGTCGTCCGGTGCAAAATCGCCACAAGAAGCAATGGATGCTCTTGCGGCCGCTCAAGACTCGGTTCTTGAGCGTCTCGAAAAGGCCAATGTTCAGGGTGACTGCGGTCCAAAGCTGAACCCGAAGACCTCGGCTGAAGAGTGGTTTAAGAAGGCCGAAGCCGCAGGTACGGTTGCGCCACAACGCAAGCTTGCCAACGAAAAGCCAAAGGGCGAAACGATCGATTACGATACGCTCATTAAGAGCTGGCCAGCGTCACCGCCTAAGAAAGGCTAAGTCAAACAGATTGATCCGTTTAGGATGAATCTGCAGACAAGAGACAGGCCGGGTAATTCCGGCCTGTTTTTTTGTTATGGTTCTAAATGAGATTTGAGGAAAGTGGTGAAGCCTTCTTATGCATACATGCAAAGAGGGAGTATGATCAGCAGAAACATTGCCGGACCCAGCATGTGAGCTTAAGCACGATTCACTCTTGTTCAGCCTTTCATATTCTCGGTTGTCACTCGAGCACATGCATTTTTTGGTATTTTTAGAGCGCGGCTCTGATCCTCTTATCCGTAATGGATCGACTTAATGCCCTAGTCATCAATTGAAGAATGAATATCCAACTCGTTACGAATGATTGGTGCGCATGCGGTGGAGTGCTTTATGCTCGAGCTATATTCGACGATCGCCCGTAAAGCCGAAACGTGATATGGTTCGGGCAGTTATCGCTAAGGTATAGGCTATAAGTTCTCTTTCTGTTTGAATTGGTAATCTATCGGGTAACGTCGTTAAGGAGTGAAGCTTGTGGTAGCGATCGAGGGTGAGTTGGACGGCATATTTATTGCCGATATTGAATTGTGAACGATAAAGATCGTCAATTTTTAATTGGACTTTTCAATGCGGCGGTTGTTGCCGCTGATCCCGAGCGCACGCTTGCTGAGCATCTGCCAAAGCCGCCAAAGGGCCGCACCATTGTCATTGGTGCGGGTAAGGGGTCGGCGCAGCTCGCTGCCGCTTTCGAGAAACTCTGGAAAGGTCCGCTTGAAGGTATTGTTGTCACACGTTACGGGTTCGGTTGTCCGACGAAACACGTCAAAGTGATGGAAGCTTCGCATCCTGTGCCTGATGAAGCGGGCCTTGCAGGGAGCCGCGCGCTGTTTGATGCCGTTAAAGATCTCACGGAAGATGATCTTGTTGTGGCGCTGATTTCGGGTGGCGGTTCGGCATTGTTGCCGATGCCTGCGGAGACACTATCGCTTTCAGATGAGATTGATCTCAATAAAGCACTGCTCGCATCGGGTGCGCCGATATCCGTCATGAACGCGATCCGCAAACAAATTTCTGAAATCAAAGGCGGGCGCTTGGCGCTCGCCTGTCATCCCGCCCGCGTTGTGTCATTGATTGTCTCCGATATTCCGGGTGATGATCCGGCTCAAGTTGCTTCCGGCCCAACCGTGCCACATGAAGCAAGCCGTGCGGATGCACGTGCGCTTGTTGAGGCATGGCGCATTCAACTGCCGCCTCGTATTGCCAGCTTCATGAAGAGTGATGCGAGTCTGCCGCCGTCACCTGATGATCCTCGTTTCAAACAAAATGAAGTCAAAATCATCGCATCGGCACGACAATCGCTCGAAGCGGCGGCGCGATATGCAGAAGCGCAGCGCATTCCGGCGGTTATTTTATCCGACTCGATTGAGGGCGAGTCGCGCGATGTCGGCGCGGTTCATGCGGCGCTTCTTCGTGAAGTCGCAACCCGTAACAGGCCCTTCGCAAAACCTGTCGTCATTCTCTCGGGCGGCGAAACCACCGTCACGATCAAGGGCAAAGGGCGGGGCGGCCGCAATAGCGAGTTTTTATTATCACTTGCCATGGCCGCCGAAGGTTATGAATTTGCAGCCCTTGCCGCTGATACAGACGGCATAGATGGTTCGGAAAACAATGCCGGCGCATTCGCATCAGGTGATACCGTCGCGCGGCTACGTGCTGCAGGTCTCAACCCTCGAAGCCTTCTTGCGGCGAATGATTCCTATTCAGCCTTCGAAACGCTTGGCGATCTTTTTGTGCCGGGTCCAACGGGCACTAATGTTAACGATTTTAGGGCGTTTTTACTGCGCTGACGGCGCGTCGCTATCGATTTAGCGTCAGGAAGCGCCATAATCGCATTCAAAAGCCATATCGGGCTGGGAACGGCGATTTTTTGCCGAACTGCCCTCTCTGGCTTGGGACTCGGAGTTTTAGTCCCCAAAACGCCCCATCGACGCGCTTTGTCCCCGTGGGACCCGCTCAGCCCCCTGTCGGTCGCCAAGCCAAAAATTTCCACTTGTTTTGTTTAGTAAACTGGGTTTCACTAAACATACCCGTCAATGCCGCCTACAATAAAAACGCATTGAAATGGGGGTAGGAAACGAATTTCTGCATGGATTTTTGCCCAATCTGACGATTTCAGGGCCTTTTTGAAGGTTCTGGGCGGGGGAGAATCGGGGGGAGCCGTGTGGAACTAAACCGGGAGACACTCCTCATGAAGAAATTGATTGCAGGCGCAACCGCGCTCGCGGCATCGGCCATGGTGGCCATGACGCCAGTGTCGGCCAATGCCAAGACCATCACGCTTTGCTGGGCCGCTTGGGACCCTGCAAATGCGCTCGTCGAATTGTCGAAAGACTATACGGCGAAGTCAGGCGTCGACATGAAGTTCGAATTCGTGCCGTGGCCGAATTTCGCTGACCGCATGCTCAACGAATTGAATTCGAAGGGTAAGCTTTGCGACCTTCTCATCGGTGACTCACAGTGGATCGGCGGTTCGGCTGAAAACGGCCACTATGTGAAGCTCAACGACTTCTTCGCCAAAGAAGGCATCAAGATGGATGACTTCATGCCGGCAACCGTTACCGGTTATTCGGAATGGCCGAAGGGCACACCGAATTACTGGGCGCTTCCTGCCATGGGCGACGCACTCGGCTGGACCTATCGTAAGGATTGGTTCGCAAAGCCAGAACTGCGCGATGCGTTCAAAAAGCAATATAATCGCGATCTCGAGCCGCCGAAGACTCTTGATGAACTCGTCGACATCGCCAAATTCTTCCAAGGCCGTGAAGTTGACGGTAAGAAGGTCTATGGCGCTGCGATCTTCACCGAGCGTGGTTCGGAAGGCATCACGATGGGTGTCTCGAACTTCCTCTATCCAAACGGCTTCAAATACCAGGATCCAAAGAAGCCTTATGCGATGGAAGGTTTTGTGAACTCCGATGGCGCTGTGAAGGGCCTCGAAGCTTACAAGGCGCTCTACAAGTGCTGCACACCTCCAGGCTACACAGACGCCTATATGGGTGAAGGCCTCGACGCGTTTAAGTCAGGTCAGGTTGCGCTTCAGATGAACTGGTTCGCGTTCTTCCCAGGCCTCTACAAGGATGAGAAGGTCGGTGGCGACAAGATCGGCTTCTTCGTGAATCCGAAGGGTGCTGCTGGCTCGGGTTCGCAGCTCGGCGGACAAGGTCTGTCGGTTGTGGCTTACTCGCCAAACCAGGCTGAAGCACTTGCTTACATCAAGTGGTTCGCAAACCCTGAAGTTCAGAAGAAGTGGTGGTCAATGGGTGGCTATTCGGCACACAAGGCTGTGTTGAACGACCCAGGCTTTGCAAAGACTGCACCTTTCGCAGCCGACTTCTTGGTTGCCATGGGTCAAGTCATGGATTTCTGGGCTGACCCGTCCTACGCGCAGCTTCTCCTCGCTGAGCAGAAGCGCATTCATGACTATGTCGTTGCTGACAAGGGCACTGCCAAAGAAGCACTCGACGGCATGATCAAGGACTGGACGAAAGTCTTCAAGGACGACGGCAAGCTCTAAGCTTTCCTGAAATGCCTCTTCGCCGGGACGGTGAAAATCGTCCCGGCACTTTCTCAACAACGATCCGCATCAAGGGTCGAATGAGTCACGGGATCGGTTCATGACGGGTCAAAAAACACCTGACAAACTTGTAGAGCGTGCCGCCCAAGCCACGCCGCAAGCGATTGCAAAACGGGTGAGGGGACTTTCCGACCGTGCCATCGCATGGATCTTCATTACGCCCACCATGCTGTTACTGCTTGCGATCAATATTTTTCCATTGATCTGGACGATCCAACTTTCATTTACAAATTTCCGTGCGAACCGCACAAATGCCGCTGTTAAAAATGTCGGTATCGATAATTACACGTCGATTTTGAGTGACCCCGATATTTGGGCGGCGATGCAATCGACGGCACATTTTGTGTTCTGGACAATCGTTCTGCAAACACTCATTGGCTTTACGCTCGCGTGGTTGCTTGATCGGAAATTCCGCGGTCACGGATTTTGGACAACCATCATTCTCATTCCGATGATGTTGTCGCCGGCCGTTGTCGGCAATTTCTGGCGCTTCCTCTATCAACCGCAAATTGGTCTTTTCAATTACATCATCGCTTTCTTCACAGGCGTGGAGCCGTCTTCTTTTGAAATGATTGGATCTGTCCAACTTGCACCGTGGTCGATCATCATCGTCGATACATGGATGTGGACGCCCTATGTGATGCTCATTTGCCTCGCCGGATTGCGCTCTATTCCCGATTACATCTACGAAGCCGCAGAAGTTGATCGCGCATCGCATTGGCGTCAATTCTGGTCGATCACGATCCCGATGGCGTTGCCCTTCATCATGCTCGCGGTACTTTTCCGCGGCATTGAAAACTTCAAAATGTTCGACATGGTCAATCTCTTGACCTCGGGCGGACCGGGATCCACCACAGAAGTCGCCTCGATCACGTTGAAGCGTGAAGCGTTTGAAAAATGGCGCACGGGCTTCTCGTCCGCATTCGCCATTATTCTCTTCGTAACCGTGTTTGGTCTTGCCAACATTTATGTGAAGGCACTCAACCAGGTGAAAAGCCGATGAGCGCGTCAAGTTCCTCCGCCCATTCTGTCGTAGAGCCAAGCGCGCTCACGAAACGCATCGCGCTGGGTGCGGTGATCCTTTATGCGTTGATCACGATGATCCCGCTTTTCTGGATCGTGATCACCAGCATGAAATCGCCACCGGATTCGATTTCCTATCCACCAAAGATCTTTTTTCAGCCGTCAATCGAAGGCTACTGCAATCTCTTTACGAACCAGACGCGCCAAACACCCGAATATCTTGAAACACTTCCGCCGCCGCAGAACCGCTGCGAAGAGGTGACCCGTCAACGCAATATGGTGATTGTCGGCCCGTCAAACTTCTTGAAGCGCTTTGCAAACTCGCTGATCATCGCTTTTGGTTCGACAGCGTTGTCTGTATTGCTCGGCACGATCGCCGCCTATGGCTTCTCGCGCTTCAAAGTGCCGTTGAAGGATGATCTTCTCTTCTTCATTCTCTCGACCCGCATGATGCCGCCGATTGCCGTCGCAATTCCGATCTATCTCATGTATCGCGAGCTCGGCTTGAGCGACACAAAACTCGGGATGATCCTTCTTTATACGGCGGTGAATGTCTCACTCGCTGTATGGCTCTTAAAGGGTTTCATCGACGAAATTCCGCGCATCGGTGAAGGCGGGATGGATTGGCCGGCCGTTGGCGCAGGAACGACACTGTTCTTGATTCCGATTCTCATTTTCACGGTTCTTCTCAGGAAGCATCTCTTGCGGGGCATTACATTCGGAGCGGTGCGCAAATGAGCAATCAAACCGAACGCAGTTTCTTGTCGCGCATCTTCCGACGCGGTCCTTGGGAAACGGCAGCAACACTCTTTATCGCCGCAGGCGTATTGATGCTGCTGCAGCCCTTCGCGATGATCCTTTATACAATGTCGTTCATCACCACTTTGATTGGCGTTGTCATGTTTATCGTCGTTACAAAGTTTCCGGAGTGAGTGATGGCTGAAATTAAGGTCAACAATCTCC
>RFXE01000070.1 GCA_009921785.1 Alphaproteobacteria bacterium | reverse complement strand
CTCGTGGCCTCTGATGTGGCCGCACGCGGGCTTGATATTCCTGATGTGAGCCATGTCTTCAATTATGATGCGCCGCATCATTCGGAAGATTATGTCCATCGTATTGGCCGCACCGGTCGCGCGGGCCGTTTAGGCACAGCCTATACCTTAATTACATCGGCTGATGACAAGAGCCTTGCAGGCATTGAAGGCCTCATCAAGAAATCCATTCCTTGGCTTGGCCCAACACTCGCGGAAGCCGTGTTTGAACCCGCGCCCCGCTCTGAGCGTTCGTCACGTCCCCATCGCTCGGATCGCGCACCGTCACGCCGCGCACCGCGTGCTGAAGGGGAAGCAAAGCCTCAGACCGAACGTGCCCCGCGCGCGGCAAAACCCGAACGCACGCGCGAAGCACCAAAGCCTGAACCTCGTCTGCATGCGCCCGCACCTCAAAATGCAGGGGCCGCACAAAAGCCATCGTCACAACCGCGCTATCGCCGCGATGATGATGGGCCAACGCCTGTCGGTTTTGGTGATCAGATGCCGGGGTTTCTCACGCGCGGCATCAAAGTTAAAGGCTGAAAACGATTTTAGTGTTCAGCTGAAACAAGTGCTGCGGGATCAACCGGCTTAATCGCCACAGATTCACCGCAGCCACAGGCCGATGTTTCATTCGGATTATTGAAGACAAATTGGCTGGTGAATTTGTCGGTTTTATAATCCATCTCAGTGCCAACCAAAAACATCAGCGCCTTCGGGTCGATGACGACCTTCACGCCTTTGTCTTCGACAACGTCCTCATGGGCTGCGAGGCTCTCGGCATAGTCAATTGTGTAGGCCATGCCGGCACAACCGCCATTTTTGACGCCCACGCGAATGGCAGCGATTGGCTTATCGGCATTTTCCATGATGAAGCGGATGCGCGCCGCAGCGGCATCGGTCAGCGACATCAGCTTTAGACTTGATCCTGCCATCTTACTCTCCCCGGCCGGGTTCAAGGCCCGACGGATGATTCACTCTATCATATGGGGCGTGACGCCCAAACGCCAAGCCCTTAAAACATATCAAGCGCGACGCGCGCTTCCTCAGACATGCGCGATTGATCCCAAGGCGGATCAAAAACCATGCGCACTTCGACTGAACGTACACCCGGAACCGTGCTCACCGCCGTATCAACCCAACCCGGCATTTCACCTGCGACTGGACACCCGGGCGCCGTCAAAGTCATATCAATCTCAACATGACGATCATCATTGATCGCTATGCGATAGATGAGGCCAAGCTCGTAAATATCGGATGGAATTTCCGGATCATAAACAGTCTTCAGCGCCGCAATTATATCGTCAGTCAGACGATCAATTTCCTCGGGCGGTAAAGCCGAAGGAGCGGCGACATCCGTTTGATTTGGTTTTTCCTCAAGCGGCGGGGCAGCATCATTCATTCTCGTCTCTCCCGCGTTTCAAGAAAACATCGATTGCGCTTTGCGCAACGCATCAACCAACGCATCAACTTCGGCATGCGTGTTGTAGAACGCAAAGGAAGCGCGGCATGTCGAAGTAACACCAAAACGCTTCAATAAAGGCTGCGCACAATGCGTGCCTGCGCGAACAGCAATTCCTGAACGATCAATGATCGTCGCCACATCATGCGCATGCGCGCCCTGCATTTCAAATGCAACAATAGCGCCCTTGCCGGGTGCTGTTCCAAAAATGCGGATTGAATTCAATTCCGACAGCCGCTCCATGGCATACTGTCCGAGCGACTCTTCATGCTTCAACGCTGCGGAACGGTCCATCGATTGCATGTAATCAAGCGCCGCACCCAAACCAATGGCTTGCACAATCGGGGGCGTGCCTGCTTCAAACCGATGCGGTGGCTCGTTGTAAGTGACAGAGTCTTCCGTCACCACACTAATCATCTCACCGCCGCCATTAAAGGGCGGCATTTCTTCGAGCAGCGCGCGCTTTCCATAAGCCACGCCAATGCCTGTGGGGCCATAAAGTTTGTGACCCGTGAGGCAATAGAAATCGACATCCAATGCACGCACATCGGTCGGCACATGGACCGCGCCTTGGCACCCATCCACCATGATATAGGCGCCATGCTTGCGCGCAATCTTCACCATCTCAGCGATGGGATTGATTGTGCCCAACACATTCGACATTTGCGAAATCGCAACGATCTTGGTTTTCGGCGTGAAGAGCTTTTCATAGGCGTCAAGATCAAGTACGCCGCGCTCATCGCAGGGAATCCACTTGATCACCGCACCATTGCGCTCGCGGTGAAAATGCCAAGGCACGATATTGGAATGATGCTCCATCATCGAAAGAATGATTTCATCACCCGGATTGAGCACCATCCGACCGAGCGACGCGGCAACAAGATTCATCGCTTCCGTGGCATTACGTGTAAAAATAATTTCGTCGGTGGAGGCCGCATTAATGAACGCACGAACGGTTTCGCGTGCATGTTCAAACGCTTCTGTTGCTGCATTGGCTAAATAATGAAGCCCGCGATGAACATTGGCATATTCATGCTCATAAGCATAAACCATGCGATCGAGAACCTGTGTCGGCTTTTGCGCGGATGCAGCATTATCGAGATAGACAAGCTTTTTTCCATAAACCTCTTTCGAGAGTATCGGAAAATCCGCTCTTACTTTCTCGACATCAAAGGTTTTGGTGTGAGCATTCATGCGCTGCGTGCCTTGAGCCACTGCTCTGTATGCGCTTCGAGCGTATCCCGAATTGCATCGTGCTCGATCTTCTCGAGCGCTTCTCCGACAAAAGCCTGCAACATCAACGCTTCGGCTTCTGCTTTGGGCAATCCGCGCGCGCGCAAATAAAAGAGCAAATCTTCATCCAGCGCACCGACGGTGGCGCCATGGCCGCAGGCGACATCATCCGCGAAAATTTCAAGCTCGGGCTTGTTGTTCATCGTCGCGCCGTCTTCAAGCACAATGGCACGGCTCATCATCTTGCCATCTGTCTGCTGCGCGCCCGGACGAACAATGATCTTGCCCTGGAACACGCCGGTCGACTCGTGATCAAGAACATGCGCAAAAAATTCGCGACTCTGGCATTCGGGGACAGCGTGATCGACGACGAGCGTCGTATCTGCATGTTGCTTCGCATTAAGAAGGCATGCGCTTGAAATCTCGGCCTTGGATTGTTCGCCTTCAAAGCGGAAGAAAATCTGATGCCGTGAGAGAGAACCACCGACAACAAAATTATGGCCGCGATAAAGGCTCTCTTTGCCCATCGCGCCGCCAAATGTCGTGAGCACCGTTGCGGCATGATCTACGAGATTGAGTCTCAGATGATCAAAAGTGACATGATCACCCATGCGCAATTCGAGAACGCTATCAATCAACGATCCCGCAGCAGCACCTTCATGGCTCTCGACAATGAAGGCCTTCGCATGATCGCCAACATTCAAGCGCACGCGCGGATAAGACGCATGAGCGCCGGTTGTCACAAGCCGAATAAGGATAGGCTTTTCGATCTCGGCTTTCGCAGCAATCGTAATATCGAGAACGCTATCTGAAAAAGCGGCATTGAGCGCAATCACGGGATCGGCACTTAAAAGCCCCTTCTCATTCGAGCCATCATCAGCCAAAGCGGAAGACGCAGAAACGCTCGCGCCCTTCGGCAACGCGCCCGAAAGCGACGCGTCATAACGACCATCAACAACAGTCAATACATGCGCATCGATGTCTGCGAGTGGTGATGTTGTTGTGATCTTGCCACCCGCTTTTGCCGGTGGCGGCGCGCTCTTCAGCAACGCACGCAGATCGGTATAGTGATAGGCTTCCACGCGACGATGCGGGAGACCGTGTTCAAGAAAGCGCGCGAAGGCCTCTTTGCGATCCGACGCAACAGTGGCACCCTGCGCAATCAACGCCTGCTCGGCTTCAGTTTTCAAAGGCGTGATATTCGACATACTATCCTCACGCCGCCGCGTTCGTCACGTAGTCGGCATAGCCATTGGCTTCGAGTTCGAGTGCCAATTCCTTGCCGCCCGTGCGCACGATCTGCCCCTTCGACATCACATGAACCGTATCGGGCACGATGTAATTCAGAAGACGCTGATAATGCGTGATCACAAGGAACGACCGCTTCGCCGAGCGGAGCGCATTCACACCTTCGGAGACAATCTTCAACGCATCAATATCGAGGCCTGAGTCCGTCTCATCGAGAATGCCGATGGACGGCTCAAGCAGCGCCATCTGCAAAATTTCCATGCGCTTCTTTTCGCCGCCCGAGAAGCCGACATTCAAACCGCGCTTCAACATATCCTGAGGGATGCCAAGCTTTTCTGCCCCAGCCTTCACACGACGCATAAAATCAGGCGTTGTTAATTCATCTTCGCCACGACCCTTGCGCTGCGCGTTCAAGGCCGCCTTCAAGAAGGTCATGGTTGCGACGCCCGGAATTTCGAGCGGATATTGGAAGGCGAGAAACACACCCGCGGCGGCACGTTCATCGGGCTCCATTTCAAGCAGGTTTTTGCCATCAAGCAAAATCTCACCGTCAAGCACTTCGTAATCGTCTTTGCCCGCGATAACATAAGAGAGCGTTGATTTGCCCGAACCATTCGGCCCCATGATGGCGGCGACTTCGCCGTCGCGGATCGTGAGATTGAGACCGTTCAAAATTTTCTTTGAACCATCTTCAATAGCGACATGGAGATTGCGGATTTCCAACATAATCGAATGCCCTAATTTAAAATACCTGCGCTAAGCGCAATAATTAGCCGACCGAACCTTCAAGGCTGATCGAGATGAGTTTCTGTGCTTCAACCGCGAATTCCATCGGCAATTGTTGCAGCACATCTTTAACGAAGCCATTGACGATCAGCGCCGTTGCTTCTTCCGCCGACAAACCACGCTGACGGCAATAAAAGAGCTGATCTTCCGAAATCTTTGACGTCGTCGCTTCATGCTCGAAAACCGCCGAAGCGTTTTTCGATTCCAAATAAGGAACCGTATGCGCACCGCATGTCTCGCCGATCAGCAATGAATCACAATTCGTGAAATTGCGCGCATTTGTCGCTTTGCGATGGGCTGACACCTGACCACGATAGGTGTTCTGCGATTTGCCTGCAGAAATACCCTTCGAGATGATGCGGCTTGTCGTGTTCTTGCCAAGATGAATCATCTTGGTGCCGCTATCGACTTGCTGATAGCCATTCGACACTGCGATCGAATAAAATTCGCCGCGCGAATTATCGCCGCGCAAAATGCAGCTCGGATATTTCCACGTGATTGCCGAACCGGTTTCAACTTGCGTCCAGCTGATCTTCGAATTCGCGCCGCGGCAATCGCCGCGCTTCGTCACGAAATTATAAATCCCGCCTTTGCCTTCGGCATCACCCGGATACCAATTCTGCACAGTCGAATATTTGATCTCGGCATCATCTAGAGCCACAAGCTCAACAACGGCTGCATGAAGCTGGTTCTCATCGCGTTGCGGTGCCGTGCATCCTTCGAGATAAGAGACGTAAGAGCCCTTCTCCGCGATGATCAATGTACGCTCAAACTGGCCCGTATTCTTTTCATTGATACGGAAATAGGTCGATAATTCCATCGGGCAACGTGTGCCTTCGGGAATGTAAACGAATGACCCATCGGTGAAGACCGCGCAATTCAATGTCGCGTAATAATTATCTGTTACCGGCACAACCGAGCCGAGATATTTTTTGACGAGTTCCGGATGATCTTTGATCGCTTCCGAAATCGAGCAGAAAATCACGCCCGCTTTCTTCAATTCTTCTTTGAATGTCGTGACAACCGAGACCGAGTCAAACACCGCATCAACGGCGACTTTTGATGTCTGCACACCGGCGAGAAGTTCCTGCTCGCGCAAAGGAATGCCGAGTTTCTTATAAGTGTCGAGAATAGCGGGATCGACATCATCGAGCGTTTTGGGCGCCGCGTTCTTCTTCGGTGCCGCGTAATAATATGAATCGTTGAAATCGATTTTGGGATAATGGACGCGCGCCCATTGCGGCTCATCCATCGTCTTCCATCGGCGGAACGCATCAAGGCGCCAGTCGAGCATCCATTGCGGCTCGCCCTTCTTCGCCGAGATAAAGCGGACAATATCTTCGTTCAGGCCTTTGGGGGCCTTGTCGACCTCAAGGTCCGTGGTGAACCCATATTTGTACTGATCGACATCGAGCTGTTTGACCTGCTCGACGGTCTCCTTAACGGCAACCATTTGACTCTCCTGACAAACCGGCTTCAAGGGCGCGGCGTCACCTCAAACCCGCTTTTATCACGCGGCGCGGGTCCGCGTCTTCATTTTCCTGATAATATCTTCACAAGCAGACGCAAATTTGACGACATCATCCGGCGTTGACGAATAACCGAAACTCAACCGCAACGCACCCTTGGCGATATCGGATGACACGCCCATCGCGTCAAGCACATGCGACCTCTTGACCTTCCCCGACGAACAGGCCGACCCAGAGGACAAGGCGAGGCCCGCGAGGTCAAATCCCATCAAGGCCGTCTCAGCGGAGAGACCGGGAACAGAAAAGGCCAGCGTATTCGGCAAACGCGGAGCATTTTGGCCGAAAATCACCGCGTCAGGAGCTATTTTGAGGAGTTGAGCCTCGGCATCGGCGCGTAAAGCGGCCAAACGCAGCGTTTCTATAGCAAGCGCTGCTTCGGCCGCACGACACGCCGCGCCAAACCCTGCAATCAAGGCTGTCGCCTCGGTGCCTGCGCGCGCGCCCTTTTCCTGCCCGCCGCCCCGGATTAACCGGTCCTGCAAGCTCAAGCCGCCCGATTTGAAAATGAGAGCCCCAATCCCCTGCGGTCCGCCGATCTTATGCGCGGAAAGCGTCAGAATATCCGCGCCCGCAGCGACCTGATCGAGCGGCAAGCGTCCAGCCGCCTGCACCGCATCACAATGGAGAAGGCCACGATGGGCATGCACTATCTGCGAAAGCGCGGGAATATTCTGGAGAACGCCCGTCTCGCTATTCGCCACTTGGATTGATACCAGCGCGCGACCGCCTCGGGCGGCAATCTCCTGAAGACGCTCCTCCAATATCGACGAGACGATCCGCCCCTCGCTATCAACCGGCAAAAGGCTCCGCGCGTCTTTAGGCGCTCGTGCGCCTTCAAGGCACGATGGATGCTCAACCGCGCTCATTAAAAGATGAATTAAAGCAAGAGGTTCGCCTTCAGTCTTAATACCCAGAGTCAACGCCGTAGCGTTCGCTTCCGTCGCTCCGCTCGTGAAAACAATGTCGCGGGACGAGGCACCACACAGCGCAGCAACAGCATCGCGGGCTTGTTCGATCACCGCGCGCGCCGTGCGCCCTTCCGCGTGAACAGACGACGGATTACCGACCCTATCAAATGCCGCAACAAGGGCATCCCGCGCCTCAGGACGCAATGGTGCCGTCGCATTATGATCGAGATAGGTCCTGACGCCGCCCATGGGTGCGACCGCCTCCTGAGTTTTTCGGGCCAGATGCCGGAAATGCTTGCATTTCACCCCGGCCACCGTGCTAAACACCGCTACCGAGACGGTTTGGCACATTGCCCGACCAAAATTCCGTGGAACGTTCAGCGGTTCTGGCTTCGCCTCGTGAACCTGTCAAGCGACAGGGCGGGCGTGCCGCTCTTGTGAACCCGTCGCGGTGCCACGCCGAGGTGAGAAAACTATGCCTGAGGTCATTTTTACGGGTCCCGCTGGTCGCATCGAAGGACGCTATAACCAGTCGAAAACCCGCGGCGCCCCCATCGCCATTATTCTTCATCCGCATCCGCAATTTGGCGGCACGATGAATAACCCGCTCGTCTACGCGCTTTACTACTCGTTTCTTGAGCGCGGCTTTTCGACCTTGCGATTCAATTTCCGGGGCGTCGGCCGGAGCCAAGGCTCATTCGATCACGGCTCAGGCGAATTGTCCGATGCCGCTTCAGCGCTTGATTGGGCGCAGTCAATCAATCCGGATGCGCGCGCCTGCTGGATCACGGGTATTTCATTCGGCGCTTGGATTGGCATGCAGCTTTTGATGCGTCGCCCTGAAATCGAAGGCTTCATTTCGATTGCCGCACCGGCGAACCGGTTCGACTTCTCCTTCTTGGCGCCCTGCCCGTCATCAGGCTTGTTTGTTCATGGCACGCAAGATCGTGTGGCACCCGCGAAGGAAGTCATTCCGATCATCGAAAAGGTGAAAACCCAAAAAGGCATCAAACTCGAACATCAGATGGTCGAAGGTGCCAATCATTTCTTTGAAGATAAGACAGATGAGCTCATGCTTGTCGTCGATAAATATCTCGACAAGCGTCTGGGCCCAAAAAGCACAACGCGCTGATTTCAAATAGAACAAATAAAAAACCCG
>RFXE01000069.1 GCA_009921785.1 Alphaproteobacteria bacterium | reverse complement strand
GAGGACCAGTGTCGACATCCAATCGCAAACCATCATCGCCAAAAGAGGCGCCTGCTGAACCGTTTAAACGCGCGGTTATCGGCACGATGCGTGCGATTTCGGGTAAGACCGAACTCGATGTCAGTTTCGCAAATGATCGTCCCGCTTTATTAGGCGACCGTGCGCGCTTGCCTGAACCGCCTCGAAAGATGACGGCGCAAGACGCAGCGATTTTGCGCGGGCACGCGGACTCGATGGCGTTGCGGCTCTCTTGCCACAATGACTCGGTCCATCGCAGGCTTTTGCCCGGCGGACAAACAGCGCGTGCCGTTTATGATGCGATTGAACAGGCTCGTTGTGAATCAATTGGTGCCCGCCGCATGGAAGGCGTAGCCGCCAATCTCACCGCAATGCTTGATGACAAATATCATCGCGGCAATTTTGATCAGGTCACTGATGTTGCCGATGCGCCGATTGAAGAAGCGCTGGCGATGATGGTGCGTGAGAGATTGACGGGGTCCGCACCGCCACCAGCTGCGCAAAAGCTTGTCGATCTATGGCGTCCCTTCATTGAAACAAAGGCCGGCGCGAGTCTCGACGGTCTTGAAAATCATATTAATGATCAGCGCGCCTTTGCGCGTGTTATTCGTGAAGTGCTCGTAAAGCTCGATATGGCCGAAGAGGCCGAGGGCGATAGTGACGACAATAACGAGGACGAAGAACAACAATCCGAAGGCGAGAGCGAAGAGCAAGAAAGCGGCGAGAAAGAAGAACAAGCCTCAAGCGAAGAAACGGAATCAAGCGCTGCAGAAGACTCAGACGCTGAAACCGAAGAAGGCATGGCCGACGCCGAAGATGGGCCAACAGATGATCAAATGGATGAGGACGACATGCCGGAAACGGATGAGTCCGATAACACCCCCCGTCCGCCACCGCCTACGCGTCCTGAAAAAGCTGTTTCCGATTACAAGGTCTTCTCGACCAAACACGATGAAACAATCGGCGCTGAAGAACTGTGTGATGCCGAAGAGCTCACGCGCTTACGCGCCTATCTCGATAAACAGATCAGCCATCTCTCCGGCGTAGTGGCGCGGCTCGCAAACCGTTTGCAACGCCGTTTGATGGCGCAACAAAATCGTGCCTGGGAATTTGATCTTGAAGAAGGGGCGCTTGATCCCGCGCGCCTCACCCGCATCATCATTGATCCCTATCAGCCGCTCTCGTTCAAGCGCGAGAAGGATACAAATTTCCGTGATACGGTTGTCACGCTGCTTATCGATAATTCAGGATCGATGCGTGGGCGTCCGATTTCGGTTGCGGCAACATGCGCAGATATTCTTGCACGCACGCTTGAGCGTTGCGGTGTGAAGACAGAAATTCTGGGCTTTACAACGCGCGCCTGGAAGGGCGGACAATCACGCGAATTCTGGTTGCAATCAGGCAAGCCGAATATGCCGGGCCGTCTCAATGATTTGCGTCACATCATCTACAAGGCTGCGGATGCGCCTTGGCGTCGTGCACGCAAAAATCTCGGCCTGATGATGCGCGAAGGTTTGCTCAAAGAAAATATCGACGGCGAAGCACTCGACTGGGCGCATAAGCGTCTCATCGCGCGTCCTGAGCAACGCAAAATTTTGATGATGATTTCTGATGGCGCGCCGGTTGATGATTCAACGCTCTCGGTGAACCCGGGCAATTATCTTGAAAAGCATTTGCGCTTCGTGATCGATGAAATCGAAAATCGCTCGCCGGTTGAATTGATCGCCATTGGCATCGGCCATGATGTCACGCGCTATTACAAGCGCGCTGTCACGATTGTTGATGCAGAAGAATTGGGCGGCGCGATGACTGAAAAACTCGCCGAGCTTTTTGACGATACAACTCCGGGCGACAAACGCCGCGCGGCGTAATTCTTAGACGCTCGCTTTTTCCGCGCGTTCCATCGGCAAGATCACGCTCATCAATGCGCCATAAGGCAGAAGCGCAATCAGCGCGATGAGCATTTTTACCGAGAAATCAAACACGGCGAGGCTTTGCCAAAGCATCACATCAGTGCCGAACAAATTCACAGGCCCCGACATTTCGGGATCGCCTGCAAAAGCGAGCGAGAAAAAGAGTATCGTATCAAGCGCTGAGCCAATGACGCTGCCCACGAAGGGAGCGCGCCACCAGGCTTGTCGACGTAAGCGGTTGAACACAGTGATGTCGAGCAATTGGCCCACAAGAAACGCCGTGCCGGAAGCCAACGCAATGCGCGGTGTTGCAAGCCAAATCGAAAGCACAACAGCGACAGCAAAACCGGCAATCACAAGCTGCCGCGCCACGCGCGGGCCATAACGGCGATTGGTCAAATCAGTGACGAGAAAGGCGACCGGATAAGTAAACGCGCCCCAAGTGAGATAATCACCGAGATCAAAAGGCGTGAAAGGATATTGAACGAGAACATTCGACGCGACGACAACAAGCGTCATCGCAATAATCGGCATGATAAGCCGATGAAAGGCAAGAGAGAGCATCTCACAGTCCTTGAATGCTAACGGCAGAGGCCGATGCGGGATTCGTTAAGTCACGAGAGGCTGACGGCAGAGGCCGACGCCTAAAGACAGAGACGCACCTAATTAGTGAGCAGCGAGCTTCTTCTCGAGATCGCGCTTCAAACCGCGTGCGGTTGGCGAGAGATCTTCCGAACGGGCTTTGACGAGAAACGCATCAAGACCACCACGATGCTCAACCGTGCGCAGCGCATTGGCCGAGACGCGCAGGCTCACCGAACGGCCGAGCGCGTCCGACTGCAAAGTCACCTGGCAGAGATTGGGGAGGAATTTCCGCTTGGTCTTGCGGTTCGAGTGGCTGACAAGCTGTCCGCTCAACACGGCTTTACCTGACAATTCGCAACGGCGTGACATGGGCTTCGTCCTTATTGGTCGTAAAGGGCCCGCTTTAGCCGCCATCCCTAAAGACGGAGGGCGGCCAGAGCCGCCCCATCGACATGCGCACCCTTAAAAATTGGGTCGAGGGTCTATAGGGGAGAAGCCGCCAGAGCGTCAAGCGAAACCTAGCTTTTTCGGCTCTCTCACATCAAATCCAGACAAATCAGTCCTCACCTTGTAGATGTAAGGCAACGATTCGCCCTCAATTTGAGCTTCCCGGACGGTTTTATGGCCCGATATTCCGCATTCTTGCGGCTGAATTTCGTGATTTTTCTAAGTTTGGGGGCACTTATCGGCCTCCAGACGCCGGTTCGCGCCGCGCCAAAGGCCTATTCAATCTATTACGAGGTCTCAATCGCCTTTATTTCGATCGGAACGGCGCGCTTTTCGGAAACACGACGGGGATCCGGATACAAACTCCATCTCGGCGCCGATTTCTTGGGCGTTTTCCGCTATTTCTTCGCACCGAGACTGACCGCAGATGTCGATGGGGCCGAGAGCGGCGGTAAGCTTTCGGGCACACGCTACAGTCTCGTGGTTGATCATCCGGAAGATCCTCAACGGGTCGATATGACGCTTTCGGGCGGCTCGATCACAAATGCCGTTTTAACCCCGCCACTACCCGAACGGGCCGATCGGGTAACGGTACTCCCCGAACATAAGCGGGGCGTGACGGATCCGCTGACGGCCTTCCTAATCCCCTTCAAGGGGGCCCTCTCATCAGCCGAGGTCTGCGCGCAAACTTTGAAAGTCTTCGATGGCGCGGGTCGTTTTGATATTACACTGATCCCTGATCAGGAACGGACACTGAGCATTCCCGGTTATGCGGGACCAACTGTTGATTGTTTCGTGCGCTACATGCCGGTCTCCGGCCATCGCGAAAAACGCGCAAATGTGACCTATATGGAAAATAACCGCGATATTTCAGTGCGTCTCGCGCAGGTTCCCGGTCAGTCCTATCTCGTACCGGTTGAAATTCAGATTGCGACACTGATTGGCAATTTGCGAATTGAAGCGGTGAAGATCGAGGGCTTCGATAAAGCGCCCGAAGCGACAACGGCTGACGCCAATTAAAATTTCAAAGCCATTGTCTCAATTTGCGACAGAAACAACTCAAAAAACGCTGATTCGTGCAGGGTCTGTTCCCGATTTGCGCCAAATATTGATGAAACGTGAATCCACGCGCCAATCCGGCTTCATTGATTTTTCATGAGTCTCGAAAGGATTTCATTCAGAAGCGATTCGGACGCGATTCGTTCCCGCCTCGTTCGAATTGGTTGAGAGTTCCTGTTTCAAATCGTCTCAATTTGCGACATTCGGTTTGACTTTGACACAGGCGGTCATGCAGGTTCACCGCCCAATCGAAGATCATCATGCGTTCGCCCTCAATTCCTCCCTCCCAGCGTTCCCGGGGCGTTACCGCCATTCTCGGGCCGACAAATACCGGCAAGACTCATCTCGCCATTGAACGCATGCTGGCCCACCCCTCGGGGATTATTGGCCTGCCTTTGCGGCTCTTGGCGCGTGAAGTCTATGAACGCGTTGTTGCGCGCGTCGGCGCACCGGCTGTGGCCCTCATTACCGGCGAAGAAAAAATCAAACCACCGGGTGCGCGTTATTATGTGGCAACTGTTGAAGCGATGCCGCGCGATGTTGATGTGAGTTTTGTTGCGATTGATGAATGCCAACTCGCTGCTGATTTTGATCGCGGTCACATCTTCACAGATCGCGTTCTCAATATGCGGGGTCGCGATGAAACGATGTTGATCGGTGCGGAAACAATCAAACCTTTATTGCTAAAACTCATACATGGTTTGCAAACAACATCGCGTCCACGCCTGTCGCAATTGACTTTTGCGGGCGATCGCAAAATCAGCCGCTTGCCGCGCCGCTCAGCCATCGTCGCTTTTTCTGCTGATGAAGTTTATGCAATTGCCGAACTCATTCGTCGCCAAAGTGGTGGCGCTGCTGTTGTTCTTGGTGCGCTTTCACCACGAACGCGCAATGCACAAGTCGCACTCTATCAATCCGGCGATGTTGATTATCTCGTGGCAACGGATGCCATTGGTATGGGGCTTAATCTTGATGTCGATCATGTCGCCTTTGCGGGTGATCGCAAATATGACGGAGCAAAATTTCGTCGTCTTGTCCCGGGCGAGTTTGGCCAGATTGCCGGGCGGGCGGGTCGTTACTTAAAAGATGGCACATTCGGATCGACCGGCCGCTGCGCGCCTTTTGAAGATGAGCTCGTTGAGGCGCTGGAGTCCCATGTTTTTCCGCCGCTGCCGATGCTCCAATGGCGCAACCCAGAGCTCGATTTTTCAAGTGTCCCGGCGCTGATCCACGCGCTTGACCGCGTCCCTGATGAAGACGGCCTGACCCGAGCGCCTTTGGCCGATGATCTGCGCGCGCTCGAGGCGGCGTCACGGGATCGTGCCATTATGGCTGCCGCCAAAGGCCAGAAAGCGGTCGAATTGCTCTGGGCGGTCTGCCAAGTGCCTGATTATCGGAAGCTTTCCCCGCAGGCCCATGCCGATCTGGTCACCACCCTCTATCTTGATCTCGCGACCAAGGGGCAGATCCCTGCGGAGTGGTTTGCACGCCAAATCGCCGAGGTGAACCGAACCGACGGGGATATCGACACGCTCTCGGCTCGGATCGCCCAGATCCGCACCTGGACCTTTGTCGCCAATCGGGAAAACTGGCTTGCTGATCCGACGCATTGGCAGGACGCCACGCGACAGGTAGAAGATGCTTTGTCGGACGCGCTCCATGAGCGTCTGGCCCAACGATTTGTTGACCGCCGCACCAGCGTGCTGATGCGTCGGCTGAGAGAGAATGCGATGCTGGAAGCGGATATCACGGCGACGGGCGAAGTGCTTGTCGAGTCACACCCTGTCGGCCGATTGATCGGGTTCCAATTTGTGCCGGAGTCAGACACGGGCTCACCTGAAGGCAAAGCGCTTCGCGCCGCTGCCTTGCGTGCTTTGGCAAGTGAATTTGCCAACCGCGCGACTCGCGTTAGCAATGCTGTCGATGACGCCTTCGCCTTAAGCCATGATGGCTCATTGCGTTTCTTGGGCGAACCGATTGCGCGTTTGAGCGCCGGTGAAAAGCTTCTCGCGCCGCGCTTGCGTTTACTTGCCGATGATCATCTTGACGCTGCTGATCGTGAGAAGGTGCAGAACCGCATTGATCTGTGGCTCAAAGCGCATGTTGAAAAACTTCTCGGTCCTTTGTTGAAGCTGGAAGAGCCCGAAGCATTGACCGGCATGGCGCGCGGTATCGGATTCCAAATTGCGGAAGCGCTCGGCGTTCTTGATCGCACCAAAGTTCATGATGATATGAAGGCACTTGATCAAGAGGCGCGCGCAACCTTGCGCGGTCTTGGTGTGCGCTTTGGCGCTTATCATTTGACAGTGCCCGCCCTGCTCAAGCCCGCACCCCGCGCGCTCGCCTGTCAGCTTTGGGCACTCAAAGAAGGCGGCGCCGATATAAAGGGTCTTGATGATATTCTTCATCTCGCCGCATCAGGACGCACATCGATACCAATCAATCCCGAAACACCGAAGCCGCTTTATCGCGCTGCCGGTTTCCGCGTCTGTGGCACACGTGCCGTGCGTGTCGATATTCTTGAGCGTTTGGCTGATCTTATTCGTCCCGCCATTCAATATCGTCCCGGCATCACACAAGGTGAACCGCCAGCAGGCGCTGCTGATGGTGAAGGCTTTGTTGTCACGGTTGCGATGACATCGCTTTGCGGATGCGCGGGTGAAGATTTCAACTCGATTTTGAAATCGCTCGGCTATGTGATGGATCGTCGTGCGGGCCCTGCGATTACCGCGTCGCTTGTGAAGCCGAGCGAGCCAGCACCATCCGACGCAACAACTGAAACGATACAGAGTGAATCTTCTGCAGAAACAGAAGATGCATCAGAAACCTCTGACTTAGCGAGTGAGGGGGTCGAGGTCGTTGCACCAACGGTTGTTGAAGAGACGCCTTCTGATGCGGCGGCAGCAACGGAAGCGATAGAGCCGGCAATGATCGAAGTGTGGCGGCAACACCGCCACCGTCCGCAAGGCCAACGTCCCGATCGCCGTAAACCAATTCAGGGCAAGCCGCGTGACGGCGAAGCGACCTCGTCACCCGACGCGACGAATGCAACGCAACCAAACGAAAAGAAGCATTTTCATCGCCGCTCTGAAAAACGTTCTGGCGAGGAGAGCGAGAGCCGTCCGTCCCGTAGACCTCATACGAAACATGAAGGCGGGCGTGATGACCGTCGCGGTGGTCAGCGTTTTGAAGGGCGTGATCGCAACAAGGATCAAGCGCGCAAGCCTGATCGCGGATGGCAAGATCCGCCACGCGCAAAAGAGAAAGATCGCGCACCTGATCCCGATTCACCTTTTGCAAAATTACTCGCGTTGAAATCGCAACTTGAGGGCAAAGACAAATAAGGGACGCTTAGGTTAAAGCGCCTCTTACTTTGTACGATCTTCATTCACGAGCATCGTGCGGCCGACAATCTCACCTAATCCGTGGGCGCGTAAGCCGCGATCAATAGCAAAAAGCAAATCGGAACTGACGCGTCCTGCGTCGTCAACATCGGCAACATAGCCCGTCAACTCGAATTCTTTAACGGACTCGCCAAGTTTTTTATATTGAACCTGCGGCACGGGATCGCGCAGAAGTTTAGCATTCGCCTGCGCCGCTTCATTCATGAGACGCTGAACGAGATCAGGATCAGCGTCACGCGAAACGGGAATAGACACAACGACACGCCCGGTGCGATCATTGTGAACGCGATTTTTAACAACGCCCGAGACAAGCGAAGAATTTGGAACGATCAGCACGGAGCGATCAAAAGTTTCAATTTCAGTGGCGCGCACATTGATGCGTTTGACGTGACCTTCTTCCGCGCCGACCGCAATCCAGTCACCAACACGAATAGCACGTTCCCATAAAAGAATAAGACCCGAGACAAAATTATTGACGATGGATTGCAGACCAAAGCCGATACCAACCGACAACGCACCGGCAACGATTGTCACCTTCTCAAGACTCAGACCCAAACCGCTGAGAGACATCGCAGCGGCTACAATGAAACCGGCATAGCCAATGCCGGTTACAATCGAATTTCTTAAGCCTGAATCGAGATGAGTGCGCGGTAAATAATTCTGCGTGAGCCAACGTTGCAATCCGCGTGTGAGAATAATACCCGCACCAAATAAAAGAATCGCAAAAAACGCGGCACCAAATGAAATTGTGACTTCACCAATGGAGAAGCCAAAAATTACCGCTTTGAGCGGCAGCAAGATATCGCCAGAATCAACGCGCCACGGCGCAAGCGCTAATGTAACTCCAAGTCCCAAAACTAAGAGCTGTAAAACGCCTGAAAGAATGACGGCAATTTGTTCAAGTGCGGGGCGAGAAAGGCCTGAT